>NZ_AUAF01000007.1 GCF_000428585.1 Zooshikella ganghwensis DSM 15267
CAGTCATTGCCAGCAAAAGAGGTTAGTGAAATGATCCAACATCACTGGCAAATTGAAAACAGCTTGCACTGGAGTTTGGATGTTGCATTCAGAGAAGATGATAGTCGAATTCGTAAAGGACATTCAGCTGAAAATATGTCTAGAATTAGGCAGATAGCACTTAATATTCTTAAGCAAGATAATACTTATAAAATTGGAATAAAAAATAAGAGACTCTCTGCTGGTTGGGATCATGAATATTTAATGAAGCTAATTTGTTCGGTGTAAATTTATATGCGATTGCCCTGGTTATATACCCTTCACGAATGATTTCTAGGTTTTGTTATCTTTACTCCTCACCCCAATCACCATATTTATATGGCAGATTGAATAATTTGTTTGCCGCTTCCTTGCGGCAAACAAATCGGCGGGTATTATCCAGCCTTTGTAGTGCCCTTTATATACTGAGCTATTACTGTTACTGACTTAAGCGAAGTTGGGGTACAGCACAAAGAGGGTTGGCAATACTTGAATTTGCTTGTGAAGCAGGTGCTGGGAGCACCTATTTTTTATGTTGAGCTAGGAGTTTATCCAGGTTATTCGCGAACTGTTGACGGTCACTTTGGCTCAGTGCAGGAGTGCCTCCGGTATCAATACCACTGCTGCGTAAGGTATCCATAAAATCACGCATATTGAGACGTACTTTGATATTGTCTTTGGTATACAGCTCACCCCGAGGGTTAAGGGCAATACAACCTTTATCAATCACTTCAGCGGCTAAAGGAATATCTGCGGTGATCACTAAGTCGCCTGCGGCTGTACGCTTAACAATTTCATTATCAGCAACATCAAAACCCGGTGTTACTTGCAGGAATTTAATAAAGGGTGACTTTGGTACACGCAGTGGTTGGTTGGCAACCAGCGTGACTGTTGTTGCAGTCCGTTCTGCAGCTCTAAATAATATTTCTTTAATCACAACAGGACAGGCGTCTGCGTCTACCCATATGTTCATAATCTTTAATGACCTTATAGAATTAAGCGTTGGCGGTTTATGAGCTGCATATACCCATAATACAGATAGAATGTAAAGGTTTTTAGCCTTGTAAGGTTAAGTCGATGAATAAAATCGCAAGTCCCGCAGCACAAAGCATGATGACCCGAATGCTTAAATTATAGAGGATAGGTTGCCCAGGAATCATATAAAGTATAAAAGGTACACTGTAACCAATCATGGCGTTGGTTAGTGCAGCCGCATTATTAGGTTGACCAAAGGCATAGACGAGATAGCTAACAATTAATAGATGGCCAAGAATAATAACGAGAAGCTGATCTGTTTGACCTAGTGTGATTAAAACTAATACGCCTACCAGCACACAACCAGATAGTTGACCGATCATGCTTTGATTGTATTTGGCAACATCACCTTTTTTCAGTGCCATTACCGCCCCAATTATAGTGATAAAGACAAAAACACTGTCTTTAATGTTAAAAATTAAATAGGCACCAAGAGCCAGGGATAAAATAATACCAATACAAATCATATTGCCTGTTAAAGGCGGGGAGCTATTATTTTCAGGTGGTTGCGGGGCTAGTCCGGGTGACGGTAGTAGACAAAAGATAGGGTACATTAATAGTACCGTAATAATAAATGACCAGTAGTAGTCTGCTAATAAGGAACGTGTAGAGATGCCTGAAAACCCTAGAATTAAAAACAGTGACCAGCTAATTAATCCAAAAAACCAAGATGTTTGATTATTGTGTTTGGCCGTGTCATGAATAGCATAAAAACATAACCAGCTTGAAATAAGCCAGACAATAAAAGGATGGGTTGCCAGTATATCGGTTAATACACTGGCAATGAATGCTAAAAACAAACTTTTCCCTGTTAATTTCCACACTAATTGAAAAGATGCTTGGGGTAAATTGATAAAAATAATGGTCGGAAACAGTAACCAATACATGGGTAGTTTCCAGTTACCCGTTAAGCCAATGACAGCACCTACAGTCATGCCGATGATAATCCGTATGGGCCTATGGAGTGTTGGATTAATATATTTCCCCATTACAGCACCATACGCGCCAGGGACACGCCGCGCATCCATATATGGCTGAGTACAGACCAGATGTCCGACTGTTGAGGAATAATCATCGCAGATGCCCTAGACCCTACAATCATGCTCTTAGGCGCATGATTAAACTGAATACGGACCCGTATACGTTGTTTAGGTCTGACCCAGTGCGTGTCATTTTGAACATCTGCAGCTGAGCCTAGTGTTGCTTTCGCTGATGAAACAGCTGTATCAACACTACTGATATAGCCTTTTACTAAGGTAGTCGGGTTTGCATCAAACACAACCAGTGCCTGGCTTCCAGGCTTTAACTGGTCGCCCCCTTTTTCAAGAAAATCTACTGCGAGCCACTGGTTTTGTTGGGCCACTAAGGTGAGCGCTGTTTGCCCAGTATGCAAGTAAGTACCCTTTGTTAAAGCCTGATTGGTAATCGAGCCAGCACTGGTGGCGACAACCCTGGTTCGGCTTACATTGTACTGGGCATGTTGGAGCTGATTCAGTGCCAGCTTAAGCGCAGCATTTTCACCATCACGCTGAATTTTTGCGCGAGCATTTATGACGGCATTATGGTGAATAATGACTTGTTGTTGGGTATGAACAAGTTCAGTTTCAGCTTGTTCTAATGCCTCTTTATTTATCAGCCCTTTGCTAAATAGTTGTCTAACGCGCATGGTGTGAGCTTGCACTTGTTTTAAATCTGACTGTGCCTGCTTTTCCCGTGCTAAGGCTTGTGTGATGGCAACCTTTAATCCTTGGTTTTGTTCAAGAACCTGGGCAAGTTGGGCTTGAGCCTTTTCCAAAGCAAGTTGATAGCGTTCAACATCAAGATCAAATAAACGGTCACCAGGCATGACATGGTCACCATTACGCACATAAATTGTCGTAACCTTACCAGGAACCTCTGGTGCTATATCAATAAAGCCAGCCTGAATAACGCCTTGGGAAGAAAAAGGGACATAAAAGTCAGCGGCTAACAGAAAACCACTGAGCAGTACCACAATAGCAAATAAACCAAACGAAAGGCGGGTGAGCGCCCGATTAGCCATAGTAACCTCATTAAAGTAGTAAGAAGAGAAAAGGAAATATGTGAGTATTTCGATTGTTGCACATGCAACATTATAGTGATTTATGTTGCATGTGCAACGTTTTTTGCTAAGCTAGCGTCATGCTGTAAATTTTTATATAAAATACGTGGTTTTTCGGGGGCGACATTGTGCGGTTTAGTGAGATTGATGTGTTGGATGAATCAATATTTTTTGCTGTAAGCAGCTTGCATTATGTAATGCGGCAAAAAATCACATTGGCTTTAGAGCCATTAAATATTACCTCAGAAATGCTAGGGTCCATGTTGATTATTGCGGATAAAGGGCCGTTAACCACTAATCAGTTTTGCTGTTATCAAGGCCGTGGGCGTTCAACCTCGAAACGCATTATAGATCGACTTCTGCAGCGTAAGCTGATTGCGCTTGATGATAATGATTGTGATAAACGTGTTAAAAGCATTCGTTTACTGCCTGAAGGTGAAAGATTAATGAAGCAAGGATTGCAAGCCATTAAGCAGGCACGTCAGGAATTAGAAAAAAAAGTTGGAACCAAGCAGATAGTGCAATTTATGAGTAGTGTTCGAGAAATGTATGCGCTATTGCAGGATGACAATGGATAAATTTTTGTATTAATGCGTCTTGTGTTGATATGGTTTTTAGAGGAAGCACATGATTGACAACGTTAGACGTGTTAACAGGCCCTAGTAATGTACTTCCTCTATCGCGCTTACTTTTTTAGGGTAGTGCTTAGGACTCGTGGCTTTCTTGTTTGGGAATCCAGCTATTGCCAAATCGATGCCAAGGCCAAAACCCTGGTTTAGCGACGTCTGCTTTGTCTAAAATAGCCTCCCCTTTTTCTTTTTCACCCAAGGTGAAATAGTATCGGTAAATCAATTTAGCAAGCTGTGTTTTTTCATCAGCAAAAGGCGGTTCATGAAAAAGCGCATTAAACCGGTGTAATGCCATGGGTAACCAGTTAGTTGGTAATGGTTGTTTGACCTCGGCAGCACAGCGGGCAGCGTTGACTAAAAAATACTGTGTTTCATGGCCAATTTGATGGTCAATTGTACGATAAAAATAAGGGTAAAGCTGGGTAGGCTCATAATGAAGAATAAACAGGTTGTTCAGGGCTAAATCATGCAATGGGTCTTTTTCTAAAACATTTTTATAGGTATCAATGGCAAGTCGAGTATTGCCCTCACTATGATGAGCTCGGCCTATATGTACCAATGCATCAACCCAACCGGTCATGTCATAGGCGCGATTTAAATGTTGAAATGCAGCAGAGACATTACCCTGATCAGTGTAAATGCGCCCTAATAATAAGTGGTTTTCTGGCTCGTCAGGTTGTTGGGCTAGTAATGTTTTGGTTATTTGCACGGCTTCATCATATTTATTCTGATTAATTAACCAATACACAAGTGTGCGTTTAAAGTAGTCGTAGTGGGTAAAGTAACGACTGCCAAAATACAACAAGTCAAGTCTTTTTTGTAATTCGTTGTGGTCAATAAAAACATGTTCTAAATATCGGGCACAACGGTAAGCAGCATCTTCTGGTTGTTGTTGCAACCAGTCAAACAGTGTTTCACTATTATCATGCTTATGGTATTCGTACCAACTGGAAAGGATGTTATTAGTTATCACTTGCTGTTTGATACAGTGTTCTATAAACGTATAACGTTGGGTGCTATTGGTTTTTTCTAACACCTGCAGTTTCGTATTAATAAACCATTCATCTTCAGGCTCATACTCTAAGGCGTTATGAATAGTGTTCAGTGCTTGCTCATTCTTTTCCAAGCCAATATAACAGCGTACTTCTGAAACCATGACATGGCGGGTGAGTCCCTGTCGCTGGTTAATAGTCGCTAGCTGATCAGCTGCTTGCTGAAAGTTGTCTTCTATCAAATAAAGGCGTGCAGCAATAGCTGCTTTGGCTGACGGAGAAAGATAAACTTCATAGTCCTCTAATTGCTGTAGTGCAACTTTAACGCTGTCATTATAGGCTAGATAGCGCAGAACCTGTTCGATATAGTTAAAACTATAAGGATGTAAGTCTAACAGCTTTTGGGCACAGAGAGCCGCTTTTTCATACATCTGATTATCATGATAAACATCGAGCATACGACTGATAGCGCCTGGTGATAAAGGTGCTATTTCGATACTTTTGGTATACCAATGCATTGCTAGTTGTAACTCACCCTTTTTATCCAGTATTTGGGCTAAGCGGTAATAGGCACCAGCATAACCAGGCATTTGCTGGATAATGGTCTGGTACATTTGCTCCGCATCATTTAAATAACCTGCACACTCTTTAAAAAAGGCAATATCAAAAGCAATATCATACCGCCATTGGCTGTTTTTCATGGCTGCGCTTTGCCATTCATACAATAAATAATTTGCTTGCCGGCTCAGATCACCCCGCTCTAAGGCCTGGTTAAAACATAACAAAGAAAAGGGTTTGTGGCCGGGTAAGTCTGCCGGTAAACATTTTTTTAAGGCGGCTGTTTGCTCACTGGCTGAGCGCTGTCGGAGCCGTTGGTCGGTTACGCCAAAATACACTGCATAGCAATAACAAGCATCAAACCACGATAACTGATTTATGAAGTCATTGTTTTCAATGAGAGTCGCTAACCGCTGGTAATCTGAGTCAGTAAAATGGGCTTGCTGATACCAAGTCCATTTTAACGTTTGCCACTGGTCAGTAAGAGAGGCTTCAGGTGTTGCCTGTTGATCGTGATCTTCAGATTTTGGGTGGGGAGTATCCTCTTTGTCTTGTTCAAATGAGCGCAGTTGAATTTCTGTAGGTAGCAGACTACGACCTTGATTTAAGATTGTTTTAGCCAGATCATTACGATCCTGTTGTAAATACCAGTCAGCCAGTTTGTCATAGTTCCAGGGCAATAAAGGCCGCGCATCAATACAGCGCTTAAGGGCTTTTTCATACTCTAAGCCACTGCTCCCCTCCCCTAATAAATACGCATACTCCTCCTGAAGTTCAAAAATACTGGGACTGGCTTTAATTTGCGCCTGCAGCTGCTGGCAACGTGCTTGATAGGATTCAGCATAAGGACGGATCAACCGCAATTTACGTTTAATGCTGGTGGACTTGGGGGATAAGTCAATTGCCATGTTGGCACTGCTCAAGGCGTCATCCATCAAGCCTAACTCATATTCAGCTTCTGCTTTATATATCCATAAATGCTCTGCGGAGGGTGACTTTGCCAAAAGTTGATTAGCGCGGGTAAGCACTTCTGACCAATGTTGTTTGGCTTTGGCAACAATCAGCTCCAGGTAATGTGCAAATCCTGTTGGAATATCGTCGTGTTGTTGACGATAACTATCCACCCATTGTTCAAGGAATTCAGTGTCACCGCAATTTAAGATAGCTTTTAGACGAGTAACGTTGTGTTGCTGTTGATCATTCGCATAATGCTTCATCCGGTCAGCAAACTGTTGAGGTGACAAACAAATACCATAGGCATAGATGTCTCTGAGATAGGCACAAGGACTATCATGGCTAATTTTTTGATACGCGAGTTTAGCCAGGCTGATGTTGTTTTCAGCAACATGTTTGCTAAGGGCAATAAGCTGTTGAGCATCTTCATGACATGGGTAACCTGCCAGTGCTGGTTGACTTTGATGAGTTACCGCAATGAGGTAGTTGCCTGAAGCTTGGTAGGCCTCCGTCAAATACCCTTCATCAACAAATTTAGGGCTGAGAGACTCAGGGTCACGAATATAAAACCCCTGTAGTGCATCGTCAAAACCAATGATGACTTCAACATGAGCCATGAATAAGGTGAGTAAATGGCCGATTAAAGGAATGCCCTGTTTCAACAGGGTTTTGATAGCTGCTGAGGTATTTTGGATGTAGTGAACGGTGAATCCATTGTTTTCCAGATATGATTGCATACGCCATAATTCGGTCCCTTCATGGCCTTGCATTTGCTGATAAAGCTGTCGTGGATCAAGCGTTACGCCTTGAGCGTGCGCACACATCGTAATTGAGGTTGGCACACACATCGAGGGCTCTTGACACATAACGGGTACGGAAATGAGGACTTTTTCGGCATTCGGTGGCGCCTCTTTCAGTTGTTGATAGAAAGAGGGGTACACTGTTTGCGCTAATTTAAGCGCTTCGTCTTTTTGATCGTTTAGCCATAATAAATTGACATGTGTATGCTCTATCTGACGTAAATCCATATTGGGCCAACGATGTTTTAGCTCAGTCAGGCACTGGATTGACTGGGTTAAGTCACCAATAAAATAATAAAACTGGGCCATGTAGTGTAAAAACATTAAGTCATTAAAGCCCTTGGTGATGGCTTGCTGTAAAACTTTTTTGGCTTGGGCAAGCTGGCTTCGTGCCAGCAGGTTGGAAATCAGTAGACAATAGCCGTCTGCTCGTTGAGGGTAGCTTTTAATAGCTTGCTGGCTGCAGGTAATGGCGGCATCCCAATCCCGTAAATAACCATAAGCAATTGCCAGATGACGCCAGGCTAAGTAATGTTTAGTGGGCAGCTGTGTTTTTAAGTGCGCGATTCGCTCATAGGTCGATTTTATGAGCCCCATTCTTGCGGAAATACGAATAACAATAGCTTGTTGTAATGTGTGTTCATAGGTATTTGAGCACAAGCTGCTCATAGCTTCAGCATGAGCCAGGCTATCACGAAGGTTTTCCCGCTGAGTTCGAATACCCAGCCAGCGTAATTGAATGCCTGGGTGTTTTGGAAAATATCTAGAGGCAATTTTAATAAGCGCATTGCCTGTATTAGTTTTTCCTGCGGCAGTTAAAACATCATCCCAAAATAAGGCATCTGCAGGCTGGCTAAGTAAGTGAACAACCTGTTGACGGCACTGAACAAATGCTTGGTATGCTTGATAACCGTCACCTTTGGCAAAAATTAGATAAGCTTTTCTTGCATGATGAGAAAGAGGTCCATAAAGTGGATGATGGCGACGAAATAACATCAGTGAGACTACCTGCCAGGGAAATACGTTAATTAATGCTTGTTAATACCAGTTTAACAAATCCATCCCTGATTATCACAAGTTGCAGCACTGTTATGCGTTAAGTGTAGTTTAGAGTTGGGGCTTTAAGGGTATAATATCAAAGGTGTCATGAATACCCATTTGGGCATGGGTATTCTGGTGATAAACAGCTGCTTTTCAGTACACTTTTGGCTAGGGCCTGTTAACAAGCCCTAAGCTCTTTAAATAGCATCACTATCATTACGTTCTGTGTTCATTGTGCACTCGCGAAATTGAATACCGTACTGATGTGATAACTTACCGTCAATGGTATCGGTTGTAATTAAGCCGCGGGCTTCAGAATTACCACCATCATTGACCCTTAGTTCAGTATTAATAACTACAGGTTCTTTTGCCCCGCAGCTTGACCAAACAATGGAATGTATATCAAGACGATCGCTGATCAGGTAGTTATCATCGTAAGGGCCATTAAAATCTGTTTTCAAACGTGCTTCTTGAGGATAGCCGGCAAAGAAATAGCGGGATTGTTGTACGGCACTTACACCATCTTCCAGCGAAGCATATCCCCGATAATTAACATCAACAATGGTAAACGCATAACCATTAGGGATATTCAGTTGTGCGGTTAAAGAGCAGTTCTTGCGGCTTTCGCGGTAAGGGATATTAGGCCCAACTTCTGCAATATATGCATCAAAACCTAAAACAAAAGATTTACCATCAGGTGCCACTGTTGTTGAAACGGTGCCTGAAGGACAACCTGTGCCGGAGTTCTTTACCAAGTCAATTGTCACTGGAATTGAGCTGCTGGCGCTGACACTTGAGGCAAGTGAAAATCCAACAATAAAAATAAAGGCTTTAGGTAAAGTAAGAGTGTTTGTCATCATAATCAATCCTTGAAGAGACAGGTTTTTAATCGTTATACCCCTCTATGGGTATAGCGTGAGTTTGAGAATGGTTGATAAAAAACAGCTACATTATAAACCTCTCAAAAAACGTTTTTTATAGATGCCTATATGCACAGACCCATGTCAGTTATGCATGTAAAATATGTCAGCCGTAAAATGATTTAATGAATAATATATTGGGATTTAGGGGGGAATAAAAAGTGCAGGTAAATTAACTAAACGTAGAGCAATGACTAAGGCCAATGTATAGAAAGCAGACCCTAAGGGCCTGCTTGAAAAAAATTAATTAAAAGATAACTCACTGTTGTCAGCTTCACTATTCATAGTACAGCGTCTAAATTGAATACCGTATTGATGTGAAAGTTTGCCATCAATGGTATCTGTTGTGATAATACCTCTCTCTCTTCGGTAGTTACCATTAGTGACGCGGAGTTCAGTGTTGATCACTACAGGTTCTTTTGCACCACAGCTTGACCACACAACAGAGTGCAATCCTAAGCGGTCACTAATTAAATAATTATCATCATAAGGACCTTGGAAATTAGTCCTTAAACGTGCTTCCTGGGCAAAACCTGCAAAGAAATAACGAGACTGTTGCATTGCCTTCACATGACGATCAAGGGAAGCATAGCCACGATAATTAACATCGACAATGGTAAACGCATAACCATTAGGAATATTCAGTTGTGCTGTGATGGTACAGTTTTTCCGGCTTTCCCGATAAGGAACGCCTGGGCCAACTTCGGCAATGTAGGTATCGAAGCCCAGCACAAAGGATTTGCCATCGGGTGCAACCGTTGTTGACACGGTACCAGAGGGACAGCCCGTTCCGGAGTTTCTCACTAAGTCAATGGTGACAGGAACGGAGTTGTTTGCGGTGGACAAACCAGCGATGGATAAGCTGGAAATTGCAAGTAGTGTGGCGCTAAGTTTACGTAATGTAAATTGCATGATTCATTCCTTGATAATGTTATTATTTTACCTGCCTACATGTGTAGCTTATGTAGTGAATAAAACATCCTAATTAAGCACACTCAATTATAAATATACTGCCTTTTATTAAATGAATAATGGTTACTTTATTATAATTGGCGCTTGTGCAACGGATGTATACCCTTTGCTATGGGTATTCTTATAAATTTCAAATACCGCTATAAATTACTTCTGTGCTTCTCTCATTGCTGAGCAATAAATAGCGTAAATAAGTAGCAAGCTTATTGCAAATTTACTGTTTTCTTTTCAGTAGTTAACAGTTGTTGCTGGTTATAATGAGCGAGCCTGAGACTGCTGATTTCTCATTTTCTGAGTTGTTTTTAGTGAAATTAGCCTTTACTGATCAGGCCAGCTTCGCTAAAAACACTTCGTTTGGGGTGCAAAATTGCATAAATTATTATTTATTTTATTTGTTTTTTCTAAATTAAATTGTGCTCTTATAATAGATGAATTAGATATTTAGTATTGTTATTTTTATACGAGTGGTTTTTATAGTATTTATTATTGCCTCAATCCTGTGAGCTACTTATAGATGTTAACTGTATTATAATTGTCAAGTTTTTTGCTTGATCTGTAGCAACTGTTTTAGCTTAATTTTATGGCTAAAAGTTTGTATTCCTTATACGTTTATTTTGTGACAAAAATAAGTCAGTTGCGTTTATTTGAGTGGGGGTTTTATATTTTGTGATGCTGATCAACTTTATAGATTCGGTTAACTAATGGTGAGCATTTTTGACCACACTGTGCTTCTTTAGACTATGCTTAGGTGGCTGTAATGGGATCATAATAGTTTTAGCTCAAAGTATTGTTTGGGTCCCACCTGGAAAAACCATTTGTTTTTTGAGCTTTTATAAAGGGGCTGACTAAGCTTTGGTAAGGAAGGCCCATTTTTTGCGGATAAAAATACTTTGTGTTATAAATACTTTTGATGTTAATGAAAGGCTGAGGTTAGTACTGACGGGTTTATAAAGTAAATAGGTGACAGGTACGTTACCAAATTAATACAGCGATTAACCCGCTTACCAATTAAAAAGAGTGGATTTATACTACATATGTGTGGAATTGCAGGTGAATTTCGTTTTGATCAACAGGTGCCTGATTTAAATTTTGCTAGTGTGGCAAACAGTTTGCAGGCATCACGAGGACCTGATGCTTCAGGTATTTTTGCTCAAAATAATCAGTTATTTGCTCATCGTCGTTTAAAAATCATGGACTTATCCAGTGAAGCGCAGCAACCCATGGTTGATATGTCGCTTGGGCTAGGTATTGTTTTTAATGGAGCAATCTATAATTATCGAGAAATTAGAAAACGACTCATTGATCAGGGCTATCACTTTTTTTCTGATGTTGATACTGAGGTGGTGTTAAAGGCCTATCATGCCTGGGGGAAAAAATGCCTGGATCGGTTTAATGGTATGTTTGCTTTTGCCATTTGGCGCATTGATGGCAGCCAGCTCTTTTTAGCTCGTGACCGTTTAGGTATAAAGCCCTGTTATTATGTACAGAATCATCAATTTTTCCGTTTTGCCTCCTTTTTGCCTACTTTATTACATAGCGCACAAGTATCCCATGAGTTGGATCCGATAGCGCTTCAGTTTTATTTAAATTTTCATGCAGTGGTGCCAGCCCCATCTACCCTTTTTAAAGATATTCGTAAGCTGCCCCCTGGTCATTGGTTAGAGGTGGATGATAACGGAGGTGTTCAACAGGGCTGTTGGTGGCAAGTTAATTATGAGAGAACCCAGGATCATGAAGTGCAGTCAGTGGATGATTGGCAAATGATGCTGCAGGAAACACTATTGCAATCTGTGCGCCGTCGTAATGTCGCCGCTGTTGATGTGGGTGTTTTGCTTTCTGGTGGTGTTGATTCAAGTTTGTTGGTGGCGCTGTTAGCAGAAGTTAAAGGCAGTGATATTCAGACGTTTTCTGTCGGGTTTGATAGCGTAGGTAATGAGGCTGGTGATGAATTCCAATACTCAGATATTGTTGCCAGGCAGTTTGGTACCACACATCATCGCTGGCGAGTAAGCGAGCAAGAATTGCTGAATACGTTGCCTCAGGCGATCAAGGCGATGGCTGAACCCATGGTAAGCCATGACTGTATTGGGTTTTATTTGCTTGCTCAGGAAGTAGTAAAACACTGTCATGCTGTTCAAAGTGGCCAGGGCGCAGACGAAATATTTGCAGGTTATCATTGGTATCCCCCCTTATTGGATGCCAAAGAAGCATATCCTCATTACCGACAGGCATTTTTTGATCGAGACTTTAGTGAATATAAAGAAACCGTTAGTGCTGCCTGGTTTGTTGATAATGATGATGCGGGCGACTGGGTTAAAGCGCATTTTGCTGAAGCTGGTGCTCCTCAGCCACTGGATAAGGCATTGCGTTTAGATACTACGGTGATGCTGGTAGAAGATCCAGTCAAGCGTGTCGATAACATGACCATGGCTCATGGATTGGAGGCTCGTGTGCCTTTCTTAGATCATGAGTTGGTTGAGTTGGTGGCCAAAATGCCCTCCGCCATGAAAATTCAGCAGGGTGACGGCAAGTGGCTATTAAAGCGTTTAGCGCGGCAGTGGCTTCCATCAGAAGTGATTGATCGACCCAAAGGTTATTTCCCTGTCCCAGCGTTGAAATATCTAAAAGGTACAGTACTCAATCAAATCATTGAGGCGCTTCAACAGCCTCAAGCGAAACAGCGAGCGTTATTTAATCCTTCTTACTTAAACAGGTTATATCAGGATCCTGGAGCACATATTACGCCGTTACGCGGTTCTAAACTGTGGCAGCTGGGATTGCTGGAACTTTGGTTGCAGGCACAAGGTATTTAACATGACTACCCGTTTACGTAACCGGTCACGGATTGTGCGAAAACAACAGCCTTCTTTTGAGCAGCTTCAGGCCGCCTGTTTACGGGAGGAAAATGACCGGAGCCAGCCGCAAAATGTGACTGTAGATTGCGGTTGGGGAACGTTGATTATGGGGCATACATTTTCATCTGCCAGTTTGATCGCTAAGCCCTTGCTGGAAGAGCCTGCTGGACAACGAAATATCGCTTTCTATGTTGATCAGCCCCATGTATTACTGGCAAAAGCACCACAGTCACTGTTTTTGGACCCTTCGGACACCTATCGTTTATGGATGACCAACTACCGACCTCGACAAAGAGTTATCAGTAGTATTTCGGTTCGTCGTGCAACATCAAGTCTCGATGCTGAAGCTTTGAATACCATTTTATTAAAGCGAGGTATGGTGCCTATTCCTGTTAAGCATATTTTGCAGCACCGTCGCTCAAAGAAACTGTTGTATCTCGTGGCGGTAGATCGCAAGTCAGGCGAAGTGGTAGGAACGGTTATGGGACTTAATCATGAAAAGCTGTTTGATGATCCAGATAAAGGCAGCAGCTTATGGTCTTTAGCCGTGGCACCTGAGTGTAAACACGGTGCAGTGGGAGAAGCCCTGGCTCGTTATCTCGTAGAGTACTTTCAGGTTCGAGGTTGCCAGTTTTTGGACTTATCTGTTTTGCATGATAATTCAAGTGCTAAGGCGCTTTATAAAAAGTTAGGGTTTGAGCGTTTGAATACCTTTGCGGTTAAAAAGAAAAATGCCATAAATGAAAAATTATTTGTTGGGCCTCAAGCATGTTTAACACTAAATCCTTATGCTCAAATTATTATTGATGAAGCGCTTGCGCGTGGCATTGAAGTTGTCGTTGATGATGCGGCAGCAAACCTATTCACCTTAAGGCATGGTGGGCGGGTGATTCGTTGTAATGAGTCACTCACCGACCTGACTTCCGCTTATGCGTGTAAGCTTTGTCAAAACAAATGGTTGACCCATAAAACTTTAATGCGTGCTGGTCTCAAAGTGCCTGAAGTTTTATTGGTTGAAGATGATAGTACAGCACAGGTTGAGTCATTTTTAGACAAAGTAGGATCAGTCGTAGTTAAGCCGCTGGATGCTGAACAGGGGCAAGGAATCTCAGTGGACCTTGCTACTCTCGATGAGGTGAAAACAGCGATTCAGTATGCTAAAGGGGTCTCATCTCAGGTCCTACTGGAAAGTTTCCATTATGGACAGGATTTACGTGTGCTGGTGATTGATGATCAGGTTGTCGCTGCGGCAATAAGGAAGCCTGCTGAAATTGTGGGCGATGGGGTCAGCACCATTAAGCAGCTGATCGATAAACAAAGCCGGCGCCGCCAAGCGGCCACTGGAGGCGAAAGTACCATTCCCATTGACCAGGAAACCAGTCGCTGCATCAAGCACGCGGGTTGGACCATGGATGATGTGTTACCGCAAGGTGAAGTGCTTCAGGTACGAAAAACCGCTAACTTGCATACGGGAGGCACCTTGCATGATGTTACTGAAGGCTTACATCCGGTGATTGCTCAAGCAGCACTTGAGGCAACCAAAGCTTTAGGCGTACCTGTGGCGGGTATTGATTTTATCGTGCCTGATCCTGAGCAGCCCATGTATGTCATTATCGAGGCGAATGAGCGTCCTGGTTTAGCAAATCACGAACCGCACCCAACGGCACAACGGTTTGTTGATATGTTATTTCCCATGACTAAACAGCATTAAACGTATCGAGTGGTAAGGATGAACCCTGTGATGAATAAAGGTACTGATATCCCAATTGATATGGCGTATTTGCAACAGGTCATGTTAGAGCTGTTTGCAATCCCCTGCCCTACAGGATTTACCGACCGTGTTGTGTATTACGTGTGTAATAAGCTGCAAGAGCTGGGTATTAGTTATGATTTGACGCGACGCGGTACGATTAGAGCGCATTTAAAAGGTGCAGAACAACGTCCTGACCGCGCCATTGTGACGCACCTTGATACCATTGGTGCAATGCTACGAGAAGTCAAAGCAAATGGGCGCTTAAGTATTACGCCGATAGGTCACTGGTCAAGCCGCTTTGCTGAAGGTGCTCGCGTCACTATTTTCTCTGATAATCATAGCTACCGAGGCACAGTACTTCCACTGTTAGCCGCGGGACATGCTTTTAATGAGGCCATTGATAGTCAGCCTATTAACTGGGATCAGGTTGAAGTACGAATTGATGAACATATTCGTAGTGCGGCAGATGTCTACAAGCTAGGTATGGATGTGGGCGATTTTATTGCTTTTGATCCAAACCCTGAGCTTCTGGATAACGGTTATATTGTCTCTCGCCATTTGGATAATAAAGCGGGAACCGCTGCACTGCTGGCTGCGCTGAAGGCTGTTTTGGAATATAAGATACCGCTGGCAATTGATTGCCATCCAATTTTTACCTTGACTGAAGAAGTAGGTTCTGGAGTGGGTCATGCCTTGGATGAGATGGTGACCGAATTTGTCGGGGTTGATATAGCCCCTGTTGCTCCCGGTCAGAACTCTACAGAGTTTGGTGTAACTATCGCGTTAAAAGACTCCAGTGGTCCTTTTGATTATCACCTGTCGAGACATTTAATTGGCTTATGCAAAGAGAATAATATTCCTTATCAGCGTGATGTTTTTCGCTTTTATTATAGTGATGCATTATCTGCTGTGCAGGCAGGACATGATATTCGCCATTCGCTCATTACCTTTGGAACAGATGCAACCCATGGTTATGAGCGAACACACTTATCCGCACTTGAAAGTGTGGCAAAATTATTGGTGGCTTATATGGAAAGTGGTCCAGCGCTCGATAGTGATAAGGTCGATGCAGCGCCTATGGAGGAGTTTGCCAAGCAGCTTAAGCCTGAAAATATGCCTAAAAAAAATACTAATGTACCCGACATTAACTGTTTATGATCTTTTGTCGTTTTATGGAAGGACTGATTATTAAGGGAGGTTAGTCGGCTTTATTTATACTGAGGAAGTTATGAATAAACGTTGGAATATCAATGGCGCAAAATATTTCATCATTTATTTCAACAGAACCGGTGATGAGCTTATAAGGGTCATCAAGAGGGGATTCACTTTGGTCAATAACATCCTCAGTGAAATTTAAAATTTCGCCAACACCATCAACTTTAAGGCCATATATGCCATGATTTATTTCATAGGTGATGATTTTTTGGTCTTGGGTTGGGTTGGTATAGTTCAAGTGTAGTATACTGCTGGCGTCTATAAGGGTAAGGATTTCACTCCGATAATTAATGATACCACTTACAAACTCTGGTGCACCTGCAACACCAACAGGGGTGATGAAGTCGAGAATTTCTCTGATCACGCTGGTTTCGTGAAGGCACCACACTTCACCAATCTGAATCGTCAGCCATTGTTTTGTCTGAGACATAACGCTCGCTTGTGTTGGTGTATTGAATAGTTGAAGTATAGTCAACTATGCTCAGGCGGCGTCTAAAAATCCCTTATTTTTACATGATAACCTTTATGTCTCTTTGTTTAACCGACAAGTTGTATTTGCGTTCGGGCGGTAATGGATTACGGCGTCGCCTTAATATCTGAGTTATTGATTGATGCTTTGATAAGTACTTGCCAAATAATGGGAGTATTGGTAGTTGGATCAATTTTACGGAGTGTCTGCTGTTCTTTTGGTTTGATGATATGTTCAGGAAGAAAGAGATAATCACTGTTTTTTAAAGAGTGCTTGGTTTTTACTTTTGCTAATAAAGATAGTTTCCCATCAGGTAATGTCGTGAGCAAAAGCTCCAGGCGTGTTTTCTGGTCTGATAAGAGAATACTTGCTTCTTTATTACTTCTTAGATCTTTAGATATGACATTGAACTGTTGTTTGCCAAGTTGCAGCTTGCCTTGTAAATGATAAAAAGCATCCGCTAAGTTAAAGGGAGAATACATCAAAGTAATACTGGTTATACCAGTCAACAGCGCACGTTTAAGCAGCATAAAACTATTGTTCCTGGTCAATGTGTACTCCTGAAAAGAAAAGGGTTAGGCAAAGCATACTCATTTTTCTAGGAGTCTGAAGGATTGTAAGGCAAATTATTATAGGGAACTTGCGGTATAACGACAGTCTTTTCAGCGGAGAATAGCGGCCTAACTTGAAGAATTACTCGCTTTGTGACGTGGTTTAATTTTTCTCCGTGGAGAACTGTTTTCGATTTGGCCAGAGTGACCACCACCACTGTTCAATCTTTTACGACAGGCTTTTATGCCAGTTATGGTGGAAGCGTTAATAGCTGAACAAGTTCCGTTTTATTTTGGGTAATATCAGCCAGGGTATAACCATCCATTACTTGTAAAAAAGCATCCATAGCGGTGGCTAATGCTTGTTGCAATGCGCAGTGCTCAACAAGCTTACAGCGCAGCGCATGGCATTCAACCGCTTGCAAATTGCCTTCCAATGCACGAATAACGGCACCAAGAATAATATCTGTGGGCTTTTTCGCCAGTCGAATCCCCCCTCCTTTGCCTCTGACACTGCAAATATACCCAAGCCTTGTAAGCTGGTTTACGACCTTCACTAAATGGTTTCGTGAAATAGCATAGCGTGCAGCTACATCGCCGACGTTGCTTAATGTGTCAGGCGGTAGCGTGGTCAAGTAAATGAGGGTACGTAAACCATAGTCTGTGTATTGGGTGAGTTTCATAGTCGTTAAATGTGTTCAACTTAAATAGCTTGCTACCTGATAAATATATATTTAAGATGCATATTTTAAAATATGTATTTAGAATGCAACTTTATGATGTTTTTGAATGTTGGAGTTTAAGACAATGCTCGACGCCCAAACTATTGCTACTGTTCAAGCTACGATTCCTCTTCTGGAGCAAGCAAATACAGCGCTGACCACGCACTTTTATCAGCGAATGTTTAAGTGGAACCCAGAACTTAAGCATATATTTAATGTGAGTAACCAACATAACAGCTCTCAACCCAAAGCCCTGTTCAATGCAATTCTGGCTTATGCCAAACATTTACATGAACCTGGTCGTTTAGCTGAAATGGTTGAGCACATTGCGCAAAAACATACTGGGTTTATGATTTTGCCTGAACATTATCCTATTGTTGGACAGCACTTGTTGGCTACGTTGCAAGAGTTAGCACCAGAAGCGGCAACAGCAGAAGTGCTTGCTGCCTGGGACAAAGCTTATGCTGCATTGGCGGATATTTTCATCCAGCGCGAAGGTGAGCTTTATGAACAGCGAGAGGCGGTCATCGGTGGCTGGCGTGGAGCTCGGTTTTTTTATGTTGTCCATAAAGAGCGGGAAAGCGACTGTATTACCTCATTTGTGTTAGCGGCAGAAGATGGTGGACCTGTGATGGACTTTCAGCCAGGTCAGTATCTTAGTGTAATTATGCCCTCCGGTACGGCTTCGCCTTATCAACAAATACGGCAATATTCACTGTCGGATAAACCTAATGGAAAAACCTATAGAATCAGTGTTAAGCAGGAGCTGCATCCACAGTTAGGTTTGGTCTCTAGTTATTTACATGAACAGGTTAATGTGGGTGACAAGCTCAGTATTTTGCCTCCTGCTGGGGATTTTTATCTGCAAGCAGATCATGAAACACCTGTTGTATTAATTTCTGCTGGTGTCGGTTTGACCCCTATGATGAGTATGTTGAATCAACTTTTAGAGCAGCAACACCCAGCGAAAATTTATTTTTTACATGCTTGTGAGCATAGTGAAGTACATGCGTTTCGCGATGAGTTGATTAGATTAAAACAACGCCATACAAATCTAGTAAGCTATACATGGTATAGAGAACCAAAATCAACTGATCGCTATCAGCATGATTATGACTGCCAAGGTTTTATGGACTTAACGGTGTTGTGTAAGACATTTTTTAACCCTAAGCATCAATATTATTTATGTGGTCCCCTACCCTTTATGAAAAATATTTTTAAACAATTAACCGCAATGGATAACATTTCATCTGATCAGATTAATTATGAAGTATTTGGACCACATAATACGTTAAACGACGCTTAAAATACTTTAGAACACCACGTCACTTGACTGATTAAATAGTGTTAACAGGCCATAGTGCTTTTTTAACGGGGAAAAACATGTTTTCATGGGATCCTGACTGTTATTTACAATGTGCAAATGAGCGACGAAGACCCATCCAAGACTTGATTCAACATATTTCCTTTGAGCAACCTACACACATTATTGATTTAGGGTGTGGACCCGGTAACAGTACTGCAGAATTAAGGAAGCGTTGGCCTGCAGCAGAAATAACAGGCATTGATCAGTCTACCACTATGCTGAATAAAGCAAGACAGAGTTGCCCTCAAGTGACGTGGGTTAAAGCAGATATTCGTTGTTGGCAAGCCTCTGAACCTGTCGATATCTTGTTTGCAAATGCTGTGCTGCATTGGTTGCCAAAACATGACGTGCTATTTCCTCAATTAATTGCTCAGCTTTCCCCTGTTGGTGTGTTTGCTATGCAGATGCCGGCCAATATTGATGCACCATTGCATAAAGTGGTTGATGATCTGGTTGAGTCGAGCTATTGGCGCAAACGATTTAGTTCAATTGTTAATAGGGCGACATTAGAAAGAACAACATTTTATTATGATTTATTAGCACCTTTATGCTGTTATCTTGATATGTGGGAAACGCGTTATTACCATGTAATGAAAAGTCATGAGGCTATTCTCAACTGGTTTCGAGGCACAGGATTACGTCCATATTTAGCCGCATTGAACAATAAAGACTGGCAACAAGAATTTGAACAGCAGGTATTACAGGGGTATCAACACGCTTACCCTAAACAGATTACTGGCGATATCGTTCTACCCTTTCGTCGTTTATTTATCATTGCCAATCGATAATAAGCTTAGACTTTTTTAGTGCTAAAATATTTTTAATACTTTTAGAAGAACTAACTCAATAACCACAGTGATGAGTGTAATTACACAAACAATCAAAAAAGCATCTGTGCTTTCTGTACCTGGTAAGCCTCCAACATTTATCCCCAGTAGCCCTGTCAAAAAACTAATGGGAAGAAAAATCGCAGCAACCACAGTCAGTAAATAGGTATTACGATTTAATTTTTCAGAAAGCTGTTGTTGTAAATTATCTTTTATGATGATGGCGCGTTCACGCATCGCTTCTAGATCTTCGGTGACTCGGGTTACTTCATCCTGGACATTGCGAAAACTTAAGCCCTCTTCATGGTTTAACCAGGAAAGCTGACTGAGCGTTAGGCTCGATAAAGCGGCAACCTGGGGGGCGATATACCTCCTCAGCTTAGTGACCTGGTTACGCAATTGAGTTACTTCTGTGATTAAACGAGAAATGGCTGTTAAGTCATCGTTGTTTTCAAGCTTATCAAGCTGTTCATCCAGCTGCTCAAGGTAAATAGCCAGTTTATCTGTAAGTCCTGTTATTAACCAGACTAGTAGTTCAGCGGTGCTTTTAGGGAATATGCCTTCGTTAAACTGTTGCTGAAGTTCATTCACTGAAACAAAATGGTATTTGCTCAGAGTAATTAAACGTTTGCCCTGTATCCAGCAGCGCATAGAAATCATTTCTTCAGGTATGGCACCAGGGTTTAGGTTGATGCCTCGCAGATTGAGTAAACAGTTGTTCTGATAAAACTCACAACGAGGGCGGGTATCCTCTGACAAAAGCGCTAAACTTATAGCTTCAGGCAGCTGAAGTTGTCCAGTTAACCATAAGTCGAGGTTGGGCGTGTCTCGTTTTAGATGGATCCATACAAAACGATCAGGATGAGGAGCTATTAAAAGTTGTTCTGGTGTTAATTGTTGCCCTTCTCCTTTGCCATCAAAAACCCAAGCAGTTTGTAGTGCATGTTCAATGGTTTTTAGGTCTGATGTTATATGACTCATCATTATCTCAATTGGGGGTGAGCAAAAGTAAACGACATAAGTCGTTTAATAGGTCTGAGTTTTGTATATCCTTCACGAATCAATTTTATGCGTGCTATCTAAAGTGCTTATCCTGTTGGACCAGTGAAGCTGTACTAATATATTCCCGACACATTGGTAGGGTTTGTTGTTAGTATTGTTGAACACGCTGTTAAAAACCCTTCGTTTAGGGTATGTAACACTCTATTTTAACGTTGTTAACCTTCAGCAAAAGGTTGCTTATATAGTACTTCACAGAGGGTATAATACATTCTACTTTTTTTGTGTGCGGCTTTTTTTTATTAAAATTTGATAGCATATTTAGACAATATGGTAGCTGTTAAAACTGAATGAACAATCGATTAATTGACACGAAGCTTAATTAAAGTATCAACGTTCGTTTGACATTGGTGTGATGAGGTTAGTATTGAAGAGTATCAACTTGAAAGCCGCAGAGTGTAACAACAAACTGGTCAGTGGTGTATCCGTTTCTTCTGGCCTGGCATGGGGACGTGCTTATCATTACCAGGATATTCTTTGGCGAGAACATGATCACTATGCGGTTAGTAAACAGCAGCTGACAAATGAGTATGATCGCATTGATACGGCGATTGACGACGTTCAAGATGAGTTAATGCACTCTGTCAAGAACACCAAAGAACAGTTAAATGACGAAGTTGCTGATATCTTTTATGTTCAGTCCATGATGTTGGATGATGCGACCTTACTTGAGCAGCTAAAAGATACGTTAAAGACAGAGCAAATTAATGCGGAACAAGTGATTAAAATCGTTTTTCGACGTTTAGCTGAACAGTTTCGAGAAAACAAAGATGAAGCCTTTCGCAGCAAAGCGGATGATATTGAAGACTTGTGCCGTCGCCTGTTAATGTCCCTTGGAGGAATTCAAGCCCATATGTTGGAGCGTCTTCCACCACACAGTGTGGTGGTTGCCAGGCGACTATTACCATCAGATACCATTTACTTATCCCGCCAAGCCGCCGCAGGTGTGGTCTTAGAACAAGGGGGATTAGGTTCCCATGCTGCATTATTAACACGTGAGCTGGGTATTCCTTGTGTAGGCCACGTCCAGGATGTGTTTAATAATGTTACCAATCGTTCATTGCTTCTACTCGATGGGGACAATGGTTCTGTGATTGTTGATCCTGACCGAGAGACTTTTCTTGGGTTTCGGGATCTTGTTAAAAACCAGCGTAAACGTCTCCGCAAAGCTCAGCAGCAAAGGTTTGCCCCGGCAGTCAGTGCTGATGGCGAAATGGTCACAGTCATGGCCAATGCGAACTCACCTGAAGATGTCTTGAATGCTAAAGCTCAGGGATGTGATGGTATTGGTTTGTATCGTTTAGAAGGCGTTTACCTAAGCAATAAAATGGTACCCACTGCTGAGGAGCTTTATAGTTATCTGCGTGAAGCTCTTTATGTGGTAAGAGATCAACCTCTGATTATTCGACTGCTGGATGCGGGGGGGGATAAAAGGCCCCCGAGCCTTAACTTACCTGATGAGCCAGACCCGTTTTTAGGACTTAGAGGTATTCGCTTACTGCGAGAAAATTTGGATTTACTGAAGACCCAGCTTGAAGTGCTAGCGAAGCTTTCACTGACGATGAAAGTGACGATTTTAATTCCAATGGTGACACTAAAAGAAGATATTTTAGTAGTGAAAAGGATGCTTCAGGACGTTGTTGCAGAGAAAGGTTATCGTCAAGTGCCACCTCTTGGTTTTATGGTTGAAACCCCTGCAGCAGCCTTATGTATTGATCAGCTTTTACCGTTAACTGATTTTATCAGCATTGGCAGCAATGACTTAACCCAATACACCATGGCAGCAGGAAGAGAAAACATGTCTGTCAGTAACTACTATATTGAACATCACCCTGCCGTTTTGAGTTTGATACGCCAGGTTGTTGCTGCGAGTCATTCACAAATACCCGTTTCACTGTGTGGCGAGCTCGCCGCTAATAAACAACATATTACATCGCTGTTACAGCTGGGATTAAGGTCATTTAGTGTGGCACCTCCCATGATTCCCGAAGTGAAGTCCATTATTCGTTTATGTCGTATTAAGGAAGCTTTTCAGGCGTAACACCTAAAGCCATTTAACAAGTGCAACAGCCGTAAGACAAAGCCCTAGCAGAGATACGGTCAGTGGTAATAACCATCGGTTGGTTTTAGCCGGGGTGGGTGAAGATGTTTTCACGGTATCAACCGTTAAATTGATTTCTTCTTCTGGTAAGTCTATTTCTGGCTCACAATTGATGAGTGAAAGTTTGGGAGAAGTATTTTTACTGGTGTGATGCGGTGTTGGTGCTGTCGAGGTGTGACCAGATTGTGCACAATAAATTAATGCTAACCGTGTCATGATGATTTGCTTGTTGGGTGCGCAAATGTACTGAAACCAGTTAGCAGGAAAGTCTATAAAACGCAGACTAACAGTAAGAGTATGCCCTGCAGGAATACGTAAAAGGTTATTTTCTTCGATAAATAAACTGAGAAAATCTTGGTCATCTTCACTTAACTGTTTGACTTTCCCCACAAGTGGTTGCATAAGGCGCACAATCGCTTGATCTTGAGTATGTGCTAATACCAACACTGCACATGGCTCATTAGTCCAGGTTAAGAGTGCTGGGTAGGGAAATTGTTCTGGCTGCAGTAACTCATAATTGATAGGAATAGCAGGTTTATCTACTGGAGCATTGGCTGGATTGGTGAGCAATAAGTTGAGTCCAGCATAAATAAAGTTGCGTTGTAATGGGAACTCGTCAGCAGGTAAACAACAGCTCCGAATTAAAGCGTTAAGTTCAAATTGAAAAAGCAATGGATGCAGTGTGTTGTTTTCGTGAAAGTAGTTATACAACGCTTCACTTTCAATCGAAAAACCGTGGCCCTTAAAATAGGGATGCTGGCGATGGCTAAAAAATAAACTGGGATGCTCCCCTGCTTGTGTTGACCAGCTAAAATTAATACCGATCAGATAATCACTAACTGGAAATAAGCGTTCCCATACAGGTTTTAGTTGGCTATCAATCAGTTTTAGGTACCGGTCCACTCGCCGCATACTTTTTTCCTATCCCTTACTTTAACTAGGCATACCCTTTAGAACGGGATTACAACAGGTGATAGGTGCATGATACCCGGTATTACGCTCTTAAACTGTTGGCTATGTTGCAAACTGTTCTACATTATTTTTTGAGCTTGGTTTTTGACTTTTTTGCAGATCACTTTCTACTTTGATGAAGTTAATGCTGAAGGATGGATTGAGAGTGTATACCCAATACGAATGGTTTTTAGGTGCGGCCATCGAGTGACGAACCCCCATGAGCCTATACTAATAGGTGATTGGGGTGAGGAGTGAAGATAACAAAACCTAGAAATCATTCGTGAAGGGTATAGTTATTTGTCTCTCATGATCAGCTTTTGCTCAGAGTGCTTTTAGGCAATGCTTTATTGGACGTACTAAAACACACTAGTTTTAAGAAGGCTCATAAGTCAGCAGAGAATGGGATTTTGTACTTAACTAATGAAAATGGATACGAGATGAAAAAAGCGAGTTGGACTCACAGTAAAGCATTTTTTTGAACGAGATTAACTTTTCAGAAAGTGTTTTTTGTCGGGAACAGTTAGGTGCAGAATTTATTCAACTGTAGGTAAAATTATCATGTAAGTACTGATAACAGCGTTATTTATTTGCCTATTTTCAATAGGTAATGTAACGGCAGAAAAACTAAAAATTGCAGCAAACTCATGGGCGCCTTTTGTTGGAGAGGAGTTAGTGAATAAGGGGTTTTCTACCGATTTAGTGACGAATATTCTGAATAAGGCGGGTTATGAGTATGAAGTACACATCGTGCCATGGGCGCGAGCGCTAAATGGCACTTATGATGGTGATTATGATGCACTTTATGTCGCCTGGTATAGTGATGAACGGGCAAAAAAGCTCAACTATGCTGAGCCTTACTTAGTTAACCGAATTAAATTTATTAAGCGCAAAGGGGAAAAGGTTACCTATAAAACACTGGAGGACTTTAAAGCCTACAAAATTGGCATTGCGCGTGATTATGCTTATCAAGCTGAATTTGATAATGCGACTTTTTTAAAAAAAGAAACTGCAAGAACATTTGTCTTAAATCTCAAAAAACTACTTGCGAAACGAGTGGACTTAACTCTGGAAGACGAATGGGTAGCTAAATATGAAATTGCCAATAAGCTCAAGGAGGCTGAGGGCAAAGTAGAGTTTATTGACAATGCCCTTAGCGAAAATCCATTACATTTTGTGGTAAGCCGAAAAAATCCTAATCATGAGACGATTGTGAAGAAGTTTAATGAAGCGCTTGCGGCTCTTAAAAAAGACGGTACTTATGATGAAATCAAAGCGCTGCATGGCTTTTAAGCACCGTATTATTAAATGCTTGTTACCCCGTTACTCATGATGGTCAAATGGCTGTAATAGTAACGCCAAATCTTCGTCAGTGAGTGACGTTTTGACCGTAGGCGCCTCATTGTAAAGTGCATCCGCCAGTTGTTGTTTTTTAGCCTGTAGCATGAGCATTTGTTCTTCAATGCTATGTTGGGTAACCAATCGGTAAACAAACACTGGCTTATCCTGCCCGATACGATAGGCTCGGTCTGTGGCCTGCTGCTGAACAGCTGGATTCCACCAAGGATCATAGTGAATGACGGTATCAGCCGCTGTCAGGTTCAAGCCCACACCTCCAGCTTTCAGGCTTAGTAAGAAGATAGGGATTTCTCCTTGCTGAAACTCTTCAATCACTGCTTGTCGATTACGCGTTTGACCCGTGAGCTTTACATAGGACAGCTGTTTGGCATTTAACTCTTTTTCGATTAATTGCAACATGCTGGTGAATTGAGAAAAAACCAGAATTTTCCGGTCTTCAGCGACCAACTGTTCTAGCATATCGATAAGCATTTCACGCTTAGCAGACTGGGTGACTTGTTGCGCTTCAGGGAGCTTAACCAGTTGAGGATCGCAGCAGACCTGACGTAGCTTCAAAAGAATATCAAGAATTTCAATTTGACTGCGCTTTAAGCCCTTTTCTGCAATAAGGCTAGAGACTTTATCCGCCATGATTTCACGTAAGGTAGCATACAGTTTTCGCTGTTTACCTGTCAGACAAACCAGTTTGGTCATTTCTGTTTTTGCTGGTAGTTCTTTTGCTACTTGGGCTTTGGTGCGGCGTAGTAAGAAAGGCCGTATGCGTTGAGTCAGCTCAGCCTGACTTTGGCTGTTTTCCTGCTGCTCAATGGGTTTCCGGTAAAGCCGGCGGAACTGTTGTTTGTTGCCTAACAGCCCTGGCGTAAGGAAGTCAAACAAAGCCCAAAGCTCTTCAAGGTGATTTTCGACAGGTGTACCTGTTAAGCACAAGCGATGTTGTGCATCAATTAGACGTACAGCTGTTGCCGCTTTGGAGCGGGCATTTTTTATGGACTGGGCCTCATCAAGCACCATTAAATAAAAAGGTCGGCTTGCAAGGTGGGCAGCATCTCGCTGTAAGGTGCCATAGCTGGTAATCAGCATATCAATGGCGTTACCGGCCACTTGTGACCAAAGCTTCATGCGGTCGGTACCATGCCAAATCAACGTTGTCAGTTGTGGTGTAAAGTGATTGGCTTCTTTTTGCCAGTTTTCCAACAAGCTGGTGGGTGCAACAATGAGGGCAGGTTGTCGCAATCTCCCCTGCTCTTTTTCATAAAGAATATGGGCAAGGGTTTGCAAGGTTTTTCCCAGCCCCATGTCATCGGCTAGAATGCCTCCCAAATGTGACTTTCGTAAAAACTGCAGCCAGTTTAAGCCTTGATGCTGGTAGTCTCGAAGCTGTGCTTTTAGCCCTTTAGGTGGGATAACCACTTCCATCAAGTCATGACTGAGCTGTTTACCTAATCCAAAAAGCGCCTTATCTCCCTGACGGTGGATATTATGCAGCTGTTCTGTCAGTTGATGGATTCTACCTAGAACGGCTTTGGGCAATGATAAGCCAGGTTTTTGTTTTAACGCTGGGCGATCGTAGAGTTCAACCAAAATTCCAATAATAGGGGCAATATCTTCAGCGGGTAGCGTAATCCAACGCTTGCCGTTAGGGTGTAGTAATACCACTGGATCAGGTAGTGGGTCATCCGGTTGAAGAGTTGTTCGCTTCAACCAGTCAATGAGCAGTGGTAAAAGTGGGATGTCTTCACCATCAATATTAACAGTGAGATTAATTAATACTTGGCTTTGTGTTTCTGGTTGTAAAGCAATAGACCATTGCTCTGGCTCTATAAACAGCTTCTCACCGCTGTCTTTGATATCAACAGTCCAGCCCTTTTGTGTCAGCTGACTGAGCTGTTGACTAAAAAATTGGTAGTTACTGATGGGATCAGCTTTTGCGTCAGGTAAAGCAAAAGGTAGGCTAACATCTGTGGTCAGTTGGCAATGCTCAATAAATGCGGCCAGTACGTTTAGCAGCTCATCAGTTAATGCTTCTTCTTGGGCTATATCTCGCTTTAGGGTAACGGAATGGCCCTGTTCAACACTGAAAGTATGGTACGTATCTGCTGTGGTATCGCCTGCAAGAAAATGTTGCTGGCCATAGACAAACATAGCATTAACCGCATAGTGGTTTTCAATCCACTGGATAAGCAGTTTAGGCTTGGGGGATGCTATGGGGGTATTTGTGGTTTCAGGCGAAGGTAATGGCAGTACCTTAGACAGCTTTTCTTGCTGAATAAAACCGCTGAGTTCATCAAACTGCGAAGTACTTATGCCAGGCATATAGCGAAGCGCATCAAATAAACCACTATCGAGTGGTTGCTCAATAATACCGCAAGCACCAGAAGTTTCATCAATATAAAAAGTGGGCGTTGTAGCGAGGGATATCCAGTTTTTTGAGGTGTTTTCAAGCACAGTTTCAAGCTTATAGTGCCCTTTGACTTCAGCCCAACGTAAACTGGCATGTCGAGATTTGTCCAAGAAAAGCTTATGACCTTCCGTTTGTACTAAATAGGCTCGACCTGTTGTGATTAAGCGTTTGAGTAGTTCACTATTAATTGTTGGTTGCAGACGCTTATCAAACGCAAACATATCAGAGATGGGCTTTAAAGCGCCAATAATAACCTGATCTTCTCGTGTTAAAGCTGGATGAGCTGTTACATTTCCGGTCAAAGGTTTGATAAGTTGCCAACCGTTCATACCTTGCTGGTAAAGACCTATCGAGAAAAAAAGCTCAGTGCTTGCCGCGCTGGTCAAAGGTTGCAATAAATACAGGACAGTTGGTTGACGAGGAATATCTGAAGCTGCAGGTAACTCTATCGTTTTATATGTTTCAGGTGTGGTTTTTTTACGTCGTTGGTATTGCTGGTACCAGACGGCCCACTGGTTTTCTGGAACCGAAGGCTGTTTATCAGCAGACGTTTGATCCTGCTTGAGCTGTTGCAGTAAAGGTTGCTGTTGATACTCAATAAAGTGTAATAAGGCGGCTACAACATGTTTGCAGTTGAAGCCAGTATTACATGTGCAGTCTCCATTAATAGAGGAATGACCGGTTTCGCGACGTATGATTATGTGTTGTTCGTGTGGTGATGCTTCATGGTTGTCAATATGACTGATCAGTGATACGACGTTAGACTTAACTTGATCAATACGAACACTGAGCACCTGTCCTGCTTTAAAGCAGTGCTTACCGCGGCCAATCGTGGCATTGGAAAATGCATGATGGAAGTCTTGTTGTTTGAGAAATGTTTGGATCATGAGCTAGCAACCTAAGCAGATCAATCCTGTAGCAACCCAGAATAAATAGTCATTGCAAGCAAGCATCAGGGAAAACGAAATGTATGACTGAGTTATTAAATTGTTGATTCATATTGAGTGGTAGAGATGTATACCTTTCAAACATCATGTATTAGCCACTATTTTGGGTGGGTACTGTTATTTCTCCATCTTAATAGCTTGATCATATTCTGCTAATTCATGTTATGTATTGTTTCGTATGAGAACGCTAGTTAAACCCCTATGGTACTCTGATTACTAAGGCACTGACCAGTGCCAGATGCTGCAGAGTAATGCTTTTTGATTAGGTTAACGGTGTTACCCGTCTTGCTAGACAATAAAAAAAGCCGTCTACAAGTAGACGGCTTTTTTTATGCTTTATATGGCGGAGAGGCAGGGATTCGAACCCTGGGAGGGGTATTAGCCCTCGCCGGTTTTCAAGACCGGTGCTTTCAACCGCTCAGCCACCTCTCCGGAATTGAATTTCGGGTTGGATTATAGCGGCTTGATATAACATTGCAACTTTTAATATTTTGATGTGTTAGCTTTACTTAATACATCGTATATCGAATGTTGCTAAGCTTATACAGATAAGCTTGCTAAATCTCACCGGTTGCCAATTTGCTTGGTTGGCAGCCCCCGAAACACGAGGCGTATCTTACTGAATTTTTTTGGAGAGTCAACAGTCTAATTTCTTGATTTATATGAAGTACAAGGTATGATCATTTAAAAGATTCTCAATTGCACAAAATATCATCAAGCGAGGGTTTAGACGTGTTCGAGAATAAAGTGACAGCAGCGACTGCAACTACCCATACCATAGAGCGTGAGCGCTCAATACTTGAAACTAACAAGGTATTAAAAAATACCTATATTTTATTGAGCCTATCACTAGGCTTTTCTGCGTTGATGGCGTATGTGTTCCGTTTTTCTGCACCGATTAACCCTTGGGTCTTTTTAGGTGGCTTTATTGGATTATCCTTTTTGGCGCAAATGCTGAGCCGAAGTGTCTGGGGTCTGGCTGCCGTATTTGCATTTACAGGATTTGTAGGATACGCGATTGGTCCTATCATAGGCATGTTTTTACAGACAGCTGGCGGCACATCAATCGTCGTCAATGCACTAGGTGGCACTGCTGCTATCTTTTTAGGTCTTTCTGGCTATGCGTTGATGACGAAAAAAGACTTCTCTTTCTTAAGAGGCTTTATCACTGCAGGGGCCATTGTATTAATGGTTGCTGTTGTGATGTCACTGATTTTTGATATTGGTGGCTTTAGCCTAGCTATTTCCTGTGGATTTATGCTGTTTGCCAGTGCTTTAATTTTGTTTCAAACTGGCCAGATTATTAATGGTGGTGAAACTAACTATATCTTAGCCACAATCACGCTGTATGCATCAATATATAACTTGTTTATATCTTTACTGCATATCTTTATGGCACTAAGTGGTGATGACTAATTTCTGGTAACCAATAATTAGTTAATACTAGCTTTATTAATAAACCCTGCTTTTGCAGGGTTTTTTTATTAATGGTGGTTTAAGGAAATCAGCCATGATTTTTTCATTAACCATTCTTGGTGCACCTAACCATTCCGCTGCACCAAGTACTGGGCATCGTTTTGCTAAAGCATTATTGGCCGATGGGCATCAAATTTACCGGATTTTCTTTTATGGTGAAGGAGTTTATACGGCTAGTCGAATTATGGTCCCCCCTCAAGATGAGTATCATTTGTCCAAGGCCTGGCAAGACTTAATAACGGAGTATCAGCTGGATACGGTTGTTTGTATTGCTGCAGCACTGCGGCGCGGTATTATTGATGAGCAAGAACAACAACGCTATCAACTGGATACCAATAATATGATGAGTCATGCGGAGCTATCAGGTTTAGGGCAGTGGGTTGATGCTTGCTTGCAAAGTGATCGTATGATCACTTTTGGTGAATAAGGAGTATCCAAATGGCTGAAGATGCTGAGAACAAAACAGGTAAGGCAGCAAAAAAAATGGCTGTGGTGATTACCCGCCCCCCTTACCAGTCGCTTGCAGGTAAAGAAGCTTTAGATTTAGCCTTGGTAGCAGCAACCTTTGAACAGTCTGTAAGTTTATTTTTTATGGGGGATGGCATTTGGCAGCTGGTGAAAGGTCAACAACCAGAAGCGATCAATCAAAAAAATAATAGTGCCAGTTTTGGGGCTTTAGAATTATATGGGATTGAGCAGGTTTACACTGATGCTTCAGCAATGAAAAGCAACAATCTGACAGTTCAGGATTTTGTGCTGGCAACAAAAGTGACTGCATTGAATGAGTTAGGCAGTTTAATTGCCTCCCACGATATTATTATTAATTTTTAATTATGGCGATACTACACACAGTAAATAAATCTGCTGCCTCTCATCCAGCCCTTGAGCAATGTTTGGCAACCATGCAAGCAGATAGTGCGTTATTATTGATTGAAAATGGCGTATTAAATGCCATTAATGAGGGTTTAAAAGCAGATCAACTCGCTTTGCTGGCAGCGCAAAAGCGTTTATATGTTTTGGAAGTTGATGCAATAGCTCGTGGTATAACTCAGCGCTTATTACCTAATACTCTGCTGGTTAATGATAGTGAGTTTGTGCGGTTATGTACGGTGTTTGATGCGACTCAAAGTTGGTATTGATGTATGCAACAGTTAGTAATGGGCGAGCGAACAATTAGCCTGGACAAAGAAGGTTATCTGGTGGATCTTCAAGACTGGAGCCCTGAAGTAGCAGCAGCACTTGCAGCAAAAGAAGGTCTTGAACTTACCGACAAACATTGGCAACTGATTGAGTGTATACGTAATTTTTATCAACAGTTTCAACTGTCACCAGCTATGCGACCTTTGGTCAAATATATTGGTCAGCAACTGGGACAAGAAAAAGGTAACTCAATTTATTTAATGAGATTATTTCCTGAAAGCCCAGCAAAACTAATGGCAAAAATAGCTGGTTTGCCGCGTCCTGATAACTGTTTATAGGACATGCTTTATTTTTGATGGAAGCCAAACATACCTGTTCTGGCGTATTGTTTATTGAGGCGATATCGTTGGCTGTGGTTGATACCAGCGTAGTTTGTTGTGGAGCTGGACTACCTCGCCAACAATGATAAGCGTGGGTGGCTTAATGGTGTGCTGCTGGATAAGGTCAGGCATGCTGGACAGTGTTCCGGTAAAGACCTGTTGCTTTTCAGTTGTACCTTGTTGCACAAGGGCAATGGGTGTTTGAGATGAGCGACCATGTTGAATCAGCTGCTGACAAATTTCTGGTAGCCCCATTAATCCCATATAGAATACTAATGTTTCATTGGTAACACATAAGCTAGGCCAATCTAAGTCTAGCTTGTCATGTTTGCGATGGCCGGTAATAAAACGCACAGACTGTGCATAATCCCGATGCGTTAAAGGAATTCCAGCATAACAGGCACAGCCTGATGCTGCGGTAATGCCAGGTACCACTTGGAATGGAATACCTTCTTCTGCGAGTCGGTCGATTTCCTCCCCTCCCCGGCCAAATATAAATGGATCTCCGCCCTTAAGACGAAGTACACGCTTGCCTTCTTTTGCTAATGAAACCAGTAGTTCATTAATCTGTGTTTGTGGCAAGGCATGGTTAGAGCGGGCTTTACCCACATAAATACGTTCTGCATCACGGCGGGTTAGCTCAAGAATAGCCGGTGCCACCAATCGATCATAAAGTACCACGTCGGCTTGCTGCATTAAACGCAGCGCCCTAAAGGTCAGTAAGTCTGGATCACCTGGACCGCCACCCACTAAATACACCTCACCTAGAGTGAAATGAGCTGAGTGAGCTCCTACGAGCTGTTGCTGTAGTTGAGTTTCTGCTTCTTGAACCTTACCGGCTAAGACTAATTCAGCAGTATTACTTGAAAAGAACTGTTCCCAGAAAATACGGCGTTGGCGTACAGTCGGCAAGGCTGCTTTAACTTGAGGGCGAAATCGCCCGGCAAGGGCTGCCAGCTTGCCGTAGGCTGCAGGAATTAGGGTTTCCAGTTTGCCCCGTAACAGCCTGGCGAGGACCGGGGCTTTTCCGCCACTGGTGAGAGCGATGACCAGTGGAGATCGGTCAATAATTGCGGGAAAAATAACGGTTGATAACGAAGGTGAATCAACCACATTAACTGGTATGTTTCTTTGTTGCGCTAATTGTGAGATGTGCTCATTCGTTGCTGTGTCATTGGTGCAGGCAATTACAAGACGAAATTCGCCAATATCATCAGGTAAAAAGCAGCGAGCAAGGTGAGTACCTTGATACTGATTGAGCAAATCTTGAAGTTCAGTGGTGCAATTTGGCGCGATAACGGTGAGTTGAGCACCCGCTTGCAGCAGCAAGCGGGCTTTGCGGGTGGCGACATCGCCACCACCCACAATCAGGCAAGGTTGATCCTGTAACTGATGAAAAAGTGGTAAGTACTGCATCACCTTGCCTTGTGAGTTAATGTTAAAAAATGGCAGCTTTCGTTATTCAATCACCGTCAATCCACCCATATAAGGTTGGAGCACTTCAGGGATATGAATACGTCCCGCTTCATCCTGATAGTTTTCCATGACTGCAATCAGAGTACGGCCTACTGCCAGACCAGAACCATTGAGTGTATTCAGCAGTTCAGGCTTATTGGACTCAGGATTGCGCCAGCGGGCCTGCATACGACGTGCCTGATAGTCCCGAGTATTACTGCAAGATGAAATCTCCCGGTAGCGTTGCTGGCCTGGTAGCCACACTTCGATGTCATAGGTTTTTGCCGCAGAAAAGCCCATATCGCCACCACACAGCACCATGACCCGGTAAGGTAAATTCAGCAGCTGCAGAATTTTTTCTGCATGGCCAGTCAATGCTTCCAAAGCATCATCAGACTCTTCGGCTTTAACAATTTGCAAAAGCTCAACTTTGTCAAACTGGTGTTGGCGGATCATGCCACGGGTATCACGTCCAGCACTACCTGCCTCACTACGGAAGCATGGGGTATGACAGACAAACTTTAATGGAAGCTGATCAGCAGCCACGATCTCATCCCGAACTATATTGGTTACAGGTACTTCAGAGGTGGGAATGAGGTAGTAAGGCTGCAGAGAGTCATCACCACGATCCACTTTAAATAAATCTTCTTCAAACTTAGGCAGCTGACCAGTACCAAGCAGACTTTCTGCATTAACCATGTAAGGTACATAGATTTCCTGATAGCCATGCTCCTGGGTATGGGTATCCAGCATAAACTGTGCTAACGCACGATGGAGTCTGGCGATAGGGCCTTTCATGGTAATAAAGCGTGAGCCAGTGATTTTGGCGGCACGTTCAAAGTCCATACGCTGATGTTGTGCACCAAGATCAACGTGATCTTTTGCTGTAAATGAAAAAGTCTTAGGCTCACCCCAGCGACGTATTTCCTGGTTATCGTCTTCGGTCTCACCGACAGGCACAGATTCATCAGGAATATTGGGGATTTGGAGTAACAGCTTATTAAACTCTTCCTGGACTTCAGCAAGCTCAGTTTCAGCGGCTTTAACCTCTTGGCTCAATTGATCCATTTTTGCTTTTAGCGGTGCTACATCCTCGCCCTGCTTTTTAAGCTCGCCAAACTTTTTCGATTCAACTTTACGCTCATTTTGTAATTGTTGAGTACGGACCTGAATCGATTTACGACGACTTTCCAGTGACTGGATACTTGACACATCAAGCTCAAAGCCACGATTTTTGAGTTTTTCTGCTAGTTCTTCAGGATTGGTTCGTACTAGTTTTGGGTCTAACATGAGCGTTTATAACCTTATTGAAAAAGCTCGCGCAATTTATTGTATTTACTAAAGTTCAATCTTACACAATGAAGCGTTCAACAATCCAGAAACCAAGCCAGGTTGCGATTAAACACAATACAACACTGATCAGCAGGTAACCTAGTGCGATTGATAGCTCACCATTTTGCAGAATACGTAATGCATCCAGCGAGTAAGTTGAAAAAGTCGTGAACGCACCTAAAAAGCCTACAATTAATCCATTACGCCAAACAGCCTGCAACTGCAAGCGTTCGACAATAGCGTAATAAGCAATGCCAATTAGGAATGAACCCACAACATTGACCACAAGTGTGGGTAACGGAAATAGCTTACCGCCAGTTGTCGCATAAATAAAGTACACTGAATAACGAGCCATAGCGCCAAGTGCGCCACCAAGGCCAATAATTAATAATTGTTGCATGAACTAATCCTGATAGCGCTTGTGGTCACTGTTTGCATTTAACATGGCTAGGTGTTTTAGCTTGTCATTGATCTTTTGCTCTAAACCACGAGGCACAGGCTGGTAATAATGGCGCTGCTTAATTTCCTCAGGAAAGTAACACTCCCCAGCAGCGAAGGCGTCAGGCTCATCGTGAGCATACCGATAGCTATCGCCATAAGCCAATGACTTCATTAGTTGAGTTGGGGCATTGCGCAAATGAAGGGGTACTTCATGAGATGGGCTTTGTTTTACATCTGCCATAGCTGCTTTAAATGCCTTATAGACTGCATTGCTTTTTGCAGCACAAGCACAATAAACAACTGCTTGTGCAATCGCTAGCTCCCCTTCTGGACTGCCTAGACGCTCCTGGACCTGCCAAGCATTTAAGCTAACCTCTAGCGCTCTAGGGTCAGCATTGCCAATGTCCTCACTGGCCATACGCACAACTCGGCGCGCAATATACAGAGGATCACAGCCGCCGTCTAGCATCCGGGCGAGCCAATAGAGTGCTGCATCAGGATCTGAGCCACGAACTGACTTATGTAAAGCAGAGATCTGGTCGTAAAAGGCCTCTCCCCCTTTATCAAATCGGCGCAGGCTTTGGCTTAGCACGGGTTTGATAATGTCTGCAGTAAGGGTTTGCTGGGGTGCCACCAAATCTGCAGCTATTTCAAGTAAATTTAGCAGCCGGCGGGCATCGCCATCAGCGGCTTGACGTAACAGGTTACCTGCCTCATCTGTAATGTGCAGTTGCTGTTGACCAAGTCCATGTTCCTTATCTGTTAGTGCATTTGTTATGAGTTTACTTAAGCTATCATCACTAAGTGCTTGTAATACATAAACTCTTGCTCTTGATAACAGAGCATTATTTAACTCAAAAGACGGGTTTTCAGTGGTCGCACCAATGAAAATCAGCGTGCCATCTTCGACATAAGGTAAAAAAGCATCTTGTTGTGCTTTGTTGAATCGATGCACTTCATCAACAAAGAGAATGGTTTTTCGTTGCTGCTGGCGTGATATCAGGGCTTTATCGATAGCTGCACGAATTTCTTTTACCCCAGAGAGGACAGCAGAAAGTGTTAAAAAATCAGCATGGGCATGATGGGCAATCAGTTTGGCAAGAGTGGTTTTGCCAACACCTGGAGGTCCCCAGAAAATCATAGAGTGGATAGCTCCCTGGCTGATGGCATCATACAGTGGTTTACCAGGTGCTAGCAGATGGTCTTGGCCGAGGTATTCGCTGAGTTGCTGGGGGCGCATACGCGCCGCCAGAGGTTGATAGGGTGTTTCTTCAGAAAAAAGTGATAAAGTCATCTAACGCTCAATAACATCGACCCCTTCAGGGATATCCAATTTGAACTGGCCTGGCTCAACGGCAACATTATTTTTTACATTGGAAAAGGCAATATTCGTCACTGAGCCTAGGGTATCTTTCAGCATCATGCCTGTAATCTGCTCACCCTTAAAGCTGATTTGCAAAGACTCGAAAGCGCTGTCTTCAGCTTTGGGTTTGAGTAAAAAGCTGGGCTTGTCTCCTGATTTACTGGTTTGAGAAATATCAAAATTTTCTTTGAGTTTTTTTACATCACCGCTTAATAGTAAGGCTGGTGTGGCGCTGAGCTGCTTATCTAACTTTTGGATCGTAACTTGCTCCAGGTCTGGATCATAAACCCATACCTTTTTGCCATTGGAGATGACCAACTGTGGAAAAGGACCGGTTACCTCCCAGCGAAATAGGTTTGGACGCTGCACAGATAAAGTGCCATTAGACTCTCTGGAACGAGACTCGGCATCATTTTGTGTTGTTTGTTGAAATTTTGCGGTGACTGTATTGGCTTTAGCCAGTAAGCCATTTAATGCTTTGGCTGCTTCAGCATCGGCAAATAGTGCCATGGGTAAACCGGTTAACACCAAAGCAAGAGAAAGTTTACGCAACATGTTTAACCCTTTTTAATGTCAATGCAAATTATGGTTGAGGTGGTGCCGCGACCAGCACTTCTCGCGAGCCATTGCTACCCATGGGGCTAACCACACCTGCTGTTTCCATTGATTCAATTATTCGAGCTGCTCGGTTATAACCGATTTTAAGTTTCCGTTGTACAGCTGAAATTGAAGCGCGGCGTGATTCTGTGACAAACGCCACTGCTTCATCATAAAGCGGGTCTTGTTCTGAGTCGCTATCCAGGCCAGCACTGAAGGCACTGCCTGCTCCGCTATCATCAACCGCTCCACTTAGAATATCCTCGAGATAATCTGGCTCAGCTCTTTGCAGCCAGTCATTCACCACCTGGTGGACCTCATCATCGGCGACAAACGCACCATGCACCCGAATAGGGACTGCGGTTCCGGGTGGGAGATATAACATATCGCCTTGCCCAAGTAGCTGCTCTGCTCCACCCTGATCCAGAATGGTGCGGGAATCGACCTTGGATGAGACCTGAAAGCTAATACGAGTCGGTATATTGGCTTTAATTAAGCCCGTTATCACATCTACCGAGGGTCGCTGAGTTGCCAAAATCATATGAATTCCCGCAGCCCTGGCTTTCTGTGCCAGTCGAGCAATCAGCTCTTCGACCTTTTTGCCTACTATCATCATCATGTCAGCAAATTCATCAATAACGATGACAATAAAGGGCAAAGTCTCTAAGACTTGAGGTTCTTCACCTTCAATATTTTCATGAAACGGGTCAAGTAAAGGCTCGTCTTTGGCCTTAGCTTCTTTAATCTTGCGGTTGAAGCCTGCAATGTTGCGAACCCCCATGGCCGCCATAAGCTTATAGCGGCGCTCCATTTCGGCCACACACCAGCGTAAGGCGTTGGCGGCCTCCTTCATGTCAGTCACAACGGGAGCCAGTAAGTGTGGTATACCCTCATACACTGATAACTCAAGCATTTTAGGGTCAACCATGATGAGGCGAACTTCTTCAGGGCTGGCTTTAAACAGCATACTGAGCAACATACTGTTGACCCCGACTGATTTACCTGAGCCTGTTGTACCTGCCACGAGCAGGTGAGGCATTTTGGCAAGGTCAACGACTACCGGCAGACCTGCGATATCATGGCCTAGTGCCAGACTAAGCGGTGATTTAGCATCAGCATAGGCTTCAGAGTTAATGACTTCACTGAAGTACACAACTTCACGATCTTCATTGGGAATCTCAATACCCACCACAGATTTGCCTGGAATGACCTCCACGACACGGACACTGATAACCGCTAGGGAGCGCGCTAAATCTTTTGCCAGGTTGGAAATTTTGCTGACTTTAACTCCTGGAGCGGGTTGAATTTCAAACCGAGTAATGACGGGACCTGGGTGAACAGCAACGACCTCTGCAATAACGCCAAAGTCTTTTAGGCGGTCTTCCAGTAAGCGAGAAAGCAGTTCTAGTGTTTCAGGCGAAAAGCCTCGCTCTACTGATTTATCAGGCTCATTTAACAAGGAAACTTCAGGGAGCGAACCGTCACTTTTCCCTTGGTAGCGGACTTGTCGGCGCTGTTTGGGTTGAGATATCTTGGGTGGGCTGGATACCGCTAACTCAGTAGTGGGTTCCTCAGCAGCCAGGGTTTGGGTTGAAGCCTGGTACACCAAGTCAGCCTCTGGTGCTGAGAGCAGTAATGGGTCCTGCCGCTTTTGACTTGCTTTTTTGCGACGCGGCTGGGATGCGGTTGCAGCTTGTCTTTGTGCCCTTCCCTCCCAATAACGTTGCCACTGACTAATCATTAGGCGACCAACATGGGCTAGCGCACCAAAAAAGTCCAAGGTCACTTTGCCCAAAAGGTCCATAAAGAGAAACCAGGATAGGTCTGTGGCAATGGTGAACCCAAATAGGAAAAGTGAGAGCAGTAAGAGGGTTGAGCCAATGGTATTGAACAAAGGCATGGTTTCAGCAATCAGCAAGTTACCTAGAATACCACCCGCAGTGGCCGGCATTTCTGCTGCATACTCAGTAAAATGCAAGGTTGCTAAGCCTGCTCCACAAATAATACTGATCCCTAAGCCGGTCAGTCGTAGCGCCCAAATCGGCAGTCTGAACTGCAACGGGTCGTGACGTTTGCGTAATAACTGAATGGCCATAAACCCAATAAAAAAGGGAAACAGGAAGGCAAAGTAGCCAATAAACCAAAGTAAAAGGTCGGCTACCCAAGCTCCACTGCGTCCAACTAAGTTATGAACAGCACCATTGGTCTGCCCGGTATGGGACCAACCAGGATCTGCAGGGCTATATGAAAAGAGTGCCAGTATTAGATAAATACAGCTAGCAATTAACGCTATCAGCAAACCCTCACGAAGGCGCATGCCAATATGCTGGCGTGCTTGTGGGGGCGTACTTGGGGTCGTCGGAGTTTTTCTGTTACGCTTTTTAACTGTTTTTGAGCCTTTCAAATCAATGACCTTAACGCGATCTTACACTTAAAGAGTTTGACCAAGTTGACACACGTTAGAATTAAAAGTTCTTACATTGTACGGGTTTAGCACTTGGATGCTAGCCGTGCAATCCCTTATGCTGTCGATTTTTTGACATTAAATGTTCGTTAAGCCACAACGCATATACTCTGTAGGCTATTTGCGATGTAGCTTAAAAAAGCGGTTGATTATTCAGAGCCTGTGAAGCTGTGGAAATGAAGTAGTGGCTATGGTTTTATTCAAGCTAATTCGCATCACAAATTTTCGGTACCTATGATTCGATTACCACGTTTGTTACCTGGACAAGTTTATTTTCCACCTGTGTCACAAGCCTTAAAAGAGCCCAATGGGCTGCTGGCTATGGGTGGAGATTTAGAAGCTTCTAGCTTGGTTAGGGCTTACCGGCAAGGTGTTTTTCCTTGGTTTAATGAGGGGGAACCTATTCTGTGGTGGAGTCCTGACCCTAGACTTGTCTTATTTCCACATGCTGTTCATGTTAGCCGTAGTTTGCAAAAAACGCTTAACCGCAAACAGTTTAGCTTTACCTTCAATCAAGCTTTCAATGAAGTTATAACAGCCTGTGCAGCTCCTCGAACAAAGCAAGTTGGAACCTGGATAACACCACACATGTTGTCAGCTTATCTTACTTTACATGAGCAAGGCATTGCTCACTCTATTGAATGTTGGCAAGGTGCTCAGCTGGTGGGAGGACTCTATGGTGTGGCCATTGGCCGAATATTTTTTGGCGAGTCTATGTTTAGTAAAGTATCAGATGCCTCTAAATGCACTTTGGTTGCTTTGGCCAGGCAGCTGGATGCATGGCAGTTTGGCTTAATTGATTGCCAGGTAGAAAGTGACCATTTAATGCGTATGGGGGCTGAAACCCTTTCCCGAGAATCTTTTCTAAACTACTTAGAAAGGTATTGTTCAATACAAGGTCCTGAGCAATGGTCGATGACTGTGGATATTTGATTTAATTGTCTGATAACTATGAAAAGACTATGTCAGAGTTAAAGGAATTAAAATTTTTTGCGACCCATCCTCATACCTGTAGCTATTTGCCTGATCAGGAGGCTACCACACTGTTTCTTGATCCGAATAAGGAGCTAAGTACAGTTTTGTACAGTCAGCTTACTGACTTTGGTTTTCGACGAAGTGGTCAGCACTTGTATCGTCCACATTGTCGCTACTGTCAGGCTTGTATTCCCGCAAGAATTCCTGTTGCACGCTTTCAACGCAAGCGACGTTTTCAGCGTATCTGGCAAAAAAATAAAGACTTGGTGGTTGAGGTGGTTAACCCCAGTAGTGAAGATGAGATTTACCACCTTTATGAAAAGTACATTTTTCTTCGGCATCAGGATGGCGACATGTTCCCACCCAGCAAAGAGCAGTTTGAGTCTTTTTTAGTGGGGGGCTGGGATTTTGCCCAGTTTTATCTTTTTTGGGAGCAGTCAAGGCTGATTTCAGTAGCGGTTACCGACCAGTTAGCTAATGGCTTATCGGCAATCTATACCTTTTATGATCCAGAGTATAGCCAGCGCAGCCTAGGTACCTTTGCGGTTTTATGGCAAGTAGAAGCTTGTCAGCTATTAGGGTTGGATTATGTGTATTTAGGGTACTGGATAAAGTCTTGTCAAAAAATGCAATACAAAGGGGAATATCGTCCGCTGGAGGTTTTTGTTAATAATAAGTGGATAGAGTTGCAGTAATATGCTTTATGCCTACAATTAAGGTCTGATGACACTTAGGGAAGAGTTACTCGTTTCACTTAGCGCTGAGCTAGTCAGTATTTGTTTCGGTCATATCACCCCTGGCAGGCACTAAGGCAGGTTTTAATTTCTAAGAAGCTTTTCCTTCTGTTCATTTCTAGTGAAGCGTGGCTATATGGAGCCAGTTTTTTCTTCTGGGCTGAGAAAAATGTCGTCATAAAATACGATATTGTTATAGCAACCTTTACTTTTCTAGTTGTTTTCAGGCAGAATTCACCCCTATTTTGGGCTGGTCATGGCTAGGCCTGATACAGACTTGGTAAGTAACATGAAGAGGTAAAGCGCCGAATGGCAAAAGAAGATTCAATTGAAATGGAAGGTACAGTTATTGATACCCTCCCTAATACTATGTTTCGCGTTGAGCTGGAAAATGGTCATGTAGTGACTGCTCATATTTCTGGCAAGATGCGTAAAAATTACATCCGTATTTTAACGGGCGATAAAGTACGCGTTGAGTTAACGCCTTATGACTTAAGTAAAGGGCGTATCACGTATCGTGCACGTTGATAACCTTTGCAAAAAGGTATGCTGCTATAAGGCTGTTTGTGTACGTTTTATTTATGAGTGATGATTAGCGTTAATTCTCATCTTTTTAACACTGACACCCGGTGATTTCATGCAATAGTAGAGATCATTTTTGCTGATGAAGACTACTGTGTAAAGCGAGTGCAGTGCATAGCATTTAATAGTCTAATAGTTTGAAAGCATCCGAATAGCAGTTGGCTCTGTTATTCGGATGTTTTTGTTTGAGAGTGCGGCTTTTGGGTGAGAGGAGATATCGTTGGCTGCTGAGTATGCCCCAGATAGACAGAAACTGAGGCATAATTGAGTTAATGATCTTCTAGCTCAAAGTTCAGCTCATCTTCTTTGACAAAGACTTTGACAGTTCCTCCATTACCGGCCAACTTGCCGAAGAGGATCTGTTCTGCCAGAGGCTTTTTCAATACGTCTTGAATGACGCGTACCATGGGCCGGGCACCCATTTGTTTGTCGTAGCCTTTATCTGCCAGCCAAGCTCGGGCTTCTTCATCCACTTCCAGCAAGACTTTTTTATCATCCAGTTGGCTCTGTAGCTCAGTGAGAAATTTATCCACCACATGCTTGATAGTTTCTTCAGTAAGTGGCTGAAACTGAATAATGCCATCAAGACGGTTACGAAATTCTGGGGTAAAAGTCTTCTTGATAACTTCCATGGCATCTGTTGAGTGATCTTGCTCTGTAAAACCAATTGAGGCTCGACTGGTTTGTTCTGCACCGGCATTGGTAGTCATTACCAGAATGACATTACGAAAGTCAGCCTTACGACCATTGTTGTCTGTTAGTGTGCCATGATCCATAACTTGAAGGAGTAAGTTAAATACTTCAGGATGCGCCTTTTCAATTTCATCCATGAGTAATACACAGTGTGGCGACTTGTTAATCGCCTCAGTGAGCAAGCCTCCCTGATCATAGCCAACATAGCCTGGTGGAGCACCAATTAATCGCGAAACCGTGTGCCGCTCCATATACTCGGACATATCAAAACGAACCAGCTCAATGCCAAGAATTTCGGCAAGTTGGCGACTGACTTCTGTTTTACCAACCCCTGTTGGCCCGGCGAATAGAAATGAGCCTACAGGTTTTTCTGGGGCTTTTAATCCAGCACGGGATAGCTTGATAGCGGTGGTCAATGAATCAATAGCTTCACTTTGGCCAAAGACAACCATTTTTAAATTGCGCTCTAGATTTTTAAGTACTTCTTTGTCTGATGCTGAAACACTTTTAGGTGGAATCCGTGCAATTTTGGCCACAATAGTTTCGATATCGGCGACACCAATCGTTTTTTTGCGCTTGTTTTCGGGTTGTAAGCGTTGAAAAGCACCTGCTTCATCAATAACGTCGATTGCTTTATCTGGCATATGACGATCATTGATATAACGATCAGCTAACTCTGAGGCTGCCTTTAAGGCAGTATCCGTGTATTTAATGGCATGGTGTTCTTCAAAGCGAGATTTAAGACCCTTGAGAATCTGAAAAGTATCTTCCACAGAGGGTTCATTGACATCAACTTTCTGAAAACGTCTGGCCAATGCACGGTCTTTTTCAAAAATACCACGAAACTCTTGAAAGGTCGTAGAGCCAATACAACGTAACTCTCCTGACGTCAATAAAGGCTTAAGTAAATTGGACGCATCCATAACGCCACCGGAGGCGGCTCCTGCGCCAATAATGGTATGAATTTCATCAATGAACAGGATGGCATGGCGTTTTTTACGCAGTTCAGCCAGTAGGTGTTTAAAGCGTTTTTCGAAGTCACCGCGGTATTTAGTTCCTGCCAGCAACGCCCCCATATCTAACGAGTAAATGGTAGCATCATTTAAGATATCAGGTACTTCACCATCGACCACACGCTTGGCCAACCCCTCAGCAATAGCCGTTTTACCTACTCCAGCTTCTCCTACTAATAAGGGGTTATTTTTACGCCGACGTGTCAGTATTTGCGAAACACGCTCTAATTCGCTGTCACGTCCTACAAGGGGGTCAATGCGGCCTAACCTTGCCTGCTCATTAAGGTTGGTAGCATAATTCTCTAGCGGGTTACTAGACGCGGTTCCTTCTGCAGTCCCCTCTTCTTCTTGTTCATGGCCTACATCTTCTTGTTCAGAGGTGCCTGGCACTTTTGAAATGCCGTGTGCGATATAATTAACAACATCAATGCGGGCAATGGTTTGCTGTTTAAGAAAATAAACTGCCTGACTTTCTTGCTCGCTAAAAATAGCGACTAATACATTTGCGCCTGTAACTTCTTTTTTGCCAGAGCTTTGCACATGAAAGACAGCCCGCTGTAATACTCGTTGAAAGCCCAACGTGGGCTGTGTTTCGCGTTCTTGTTCATTACTGGGAATTAGCGGCGTTGTGGAGTCAACAAACTCGGTGAGGTCTCTACGCAAACGATCCATATCAGCGCCACAAGCTCTCAACACCTTTAACGCGGCTTCATTGTCCAATAGTGCTAGTAGTAGGTGCTCCACGGTCATAAACTCATGCCGTTTTGCCCGAGCGTCCTTGAAAGCAAGGTTCAGGGTCACTTCGAGGTCTTTGTTCAGCATACTGGTACCTTAAGCATTCGCCATTAACTTTTGCTATTTAATTAGCTTTTTCTATTGTGCAGAGCAGTGGATGTTGGTTCTCTCTAGAATATTGATTAACCTGCTCGGCTTTAGTTTCGGCAATGTCGCGGGTAAAGACCCCACAAATCCCTTTCCCTTCTGTGTGCACCTTCAACATTACCTGAGTGGCTTTCTCACGGTTCATGCTAAAAAACACTTCTAAGACTTCGACTACAAAGTCCATTGGTGTGTAGTCGTCATTGAGCAGGACCACCTTATACATTGGCGGTGGTTTAAGTTTCGGCTTAGCTGGCGCAACAAGAAGTTGACCATCCTCATCGAAACTTTCTTGTCCGTCCTCATTTTCTAATGTTAGACGAAGTTCCTTTAGTTTACCCATTGCATACCAATCTGTTTTTTCACGACCAAGATTCATAAAGTAAGTATAATACCTTGCTTATGCTACAAATGCAGTTGTTAAAAACTTGACAGAAACCGCTGCATGTTAAACACTAGTTTAAAAACCACGCGTTGGTTTAAGTGTCTTATGTGTGACAATGTGACGTGAAATTTTGTGACGAGGGACAGTGTCGCATATTTGTTGTAGGAACTACTCCGCAAGGAGTTTTTGCAGAGGGAATAAAGCATGCCAACAGGTAAAGTTAAATGGTTTAATAACGCAAAAGGATACGGATTTATTTTGCCTGAAGATAGTAATGAAGACCTGTTTGTGCACTATTCATCAATTGAGATGGATGGCTACAAAACACTAAAAGCGGGACAGCAAGTGAACTTTGACATTTTACAGGGACCAAAAGGGCTTCACGCGATTAATATAGTACCTGTAGAAGATAAAAGTGAACATGAACCAAGGGACGCTCAACCCAGCCATATTCACTCGGCAGATGATGTACATCTTCCAGCGTAAATTATTGGTGTCTGTTTGAGTGAAAAACCATAACAGGTTTAAAAAAAGGGGCTAATCAGCCCCTTTTCTGTAAGCGTTGTTATGCTTTCATACTACCCATTAACCTTACTAGGCTCGGGACTACATGTTAGCAACAATAGCATCCGCAAACTCGGAGCATTTCAGTAGAGAAGCACCTTCCATCAACCGCTCAAAATCATAGGTTACAGTTTTTGCACCTATTGCCCCTTCCATCCCTTTAATAATTAAGTCAGCTGCTTCTGTCCAGCCCATATGACGTAACATCATTTCTGCAGAAAGAACCAATGAACCAGGGTTTACTTTGTCCTGCCCGGCATATTTTGGTGCTGTTCCATGTGTAGCCTCAAAAATGGCGACGTTATCGCTGAGGTTGGCACCTGGAGCGATACCTATTCCACCTACTTCAGCCGCTAAGGCATCAGATAGATAATCACCATTTAAATTTAAAGTAGCGATGACATCATACTCTGCTGGGCGTAGAAGAATTTGTTGCAACATAGCATCAGCAATGACATCTTTTATGATGATCTCACGGCCTGTGTTGGGGTTTTTAAAAGTACACCAAGGACCGCCATCCAATAGTTTTGCGCCAAACTCTTGCTGAGCCAACTCGTAGCCCCACTCTTTAAACGCCCCCTCAGTGTATTTCATGATATTGCCTTTGTGGACAAGGGTGACGGATGATTTGTCATTGTCGATAGCATATTGAATAGCACGGCGTACCAGACGCTTAGTACCTTCTTCAGAAACAGGTTTAACACCAATACCACAGTTTTCGTCAAAACGAATTTTAGTGACACCCATTTCTTCTTTTAAAAACTTGATGACCTTATTCGCTTCAGGGGTGCCTGCTTTCCATTCGACACCTGCGTAAATATCTTCGGAGTTCTCGCGGAAAATACACATATCAACATCTTGAGGGTTTTTGATTGGGCTTGGCACACCAGTGAACCAGCGTACAGGACGTTGACAAACATACAGATCAAGTTCTTGACGAAGTGCTACGTTTAATGAGCGAATGCCACCACCGACAGGTGTTGTCAATGGGCCTTTAATACCAACGGCAAATTCTTTAAATGCTTCAAGTGTTTCTTCGGGTAGCCAGGTGTTCTCGTCATAGACCTGAGTGGCTTTTTCACCTGAATATACCTCCATCCAGGCGATTTTTTTGCTACCACTGTAAGCTTTTTGTACAGCGCTATCGACAACGTTAATCATGGCTGGAGTGACATCAATGCCTATGCCATCCCCTTCAATGTAGGGAACAATCGGATTGTCAGGCACGTTGAGGGACAAGTCAGCATTAACCGTGATTTTTTCACCATGGGCTGGCACGTTGATGTGTTGATATCCCATTACTTACTCCATTATTTCGTGTATGAATTTTTTGGTTGAAACACTGTATGACAACCTTATTGGTGGCATTATTGTTGTAGGTTTTGCCTTAAAAGTCACGTACTTTTTCCTTGTAAATACAACATGATAGGTGGGATTTTTCTCGTGAATAATGAATATAAATCTCAGTTTATTGCGTTATTTTATCGGCTGTTTTATACAGTTATTTTACGTGACTTTTTGATGGTGTAATTACATCACATAAATTAAGAATAAATGTCTATGTATTAAATTATTTTAGTTTGCTGACATTATGAGCTGAGTGAACATATTTATTTAAGCCACTTTTTTCTCGCCTCTTGGTCTGAAGTTTTTGCGGCTACCCAGTGGGCACCACTTGAATGCACTTCCTTTTTCCAAAATGGCGCTTCCGCTTTAAGGTAATCCATCACATAGGAAGCTGATTCAAAGGCGGCCTGACGATGTTGTGCTGCAGTGCCTACAAAAACTATTTGTTCGTGGGCGTATAATTTTCCAATACGATGAATAACCGTACAGCCTAAAATACTCCATCGATTAACAGCTTCTTCAGCAATTTTTGCTAATGTTGTTTTAGCCATAGCCGGATAACACTCAAGCTCCATGTGTTGTATATCACCTTGCTCACTGAACTCTCGGACTAAGCCTGTAAATGTTACTATGGCGCCTACACTTGGCGCTGCCTGTCGAAGCTGGTGATAGAGATAGTGATGAGCAAAATCATCTTCTTGAATTTTAATTATGATCATGACGAGACCCGTTGCCAGTGACCAGACTTACCCCCTGTTTTTTCTAACAGGCAAGTATGCTCAATAACAATACCTTTATCGAAGGCTTTACACATATCATAGAGCGTTAACGCAGCAATGGAGGCGGCCGTTAAAGCTTCCATCTCAACCCCGGTTTTTCCGGCAAGTTTGCATTGAGCCAAAATTTGAACTTGGTGCTTGTCAGGATGCAGGTTAAAGTCAACAGATACGTTACTTAATGCTAGGCTGTGGCACAGGGGGATTAGATCAGCACAGCGCTTGGCTGCTTGTATTCCTGCAATTCTTGCGACTGCAAATACATCTCCCTTGGGGTTATCTTCAGTGAGTTTATTAAAGCTGTCAGCAGAAAAACAGACGATACTTTGTGCGGTTGCGGTTCGATAGGTCACTTGTTTTTCTGTGATATCCACCATATGGGCCTGGCCCAGTTTATCTAAGTGGGTAAAGGGCGATGTCTTTGTCATTTGCAGCTCGCTTAAGTGTTAATTCTTATCGTGGACCAGTGAAGAAAGCGTCCAGAACCATTACACAGTATGATGCTTATTTGTGTGTTTCTTGTAAATGAAAGCCATACTGTAAATAAAGTATCCCTCCTCTTTAAATTTGGATTTAGGCATGACGGATAATTTTCAACCTTGGTGTCCTCGGGTAGCGGTTGCCTCCATTGTCGAGTCAGAAAATAGATTTTTGCTGGTAGAAGAGACTATTTTCGGGGAGTTGGTTATAAACCAGCCCGCTGGTCATTTGGAATATGGCGAATCTCTGGTTGCCGCGGCTCAGCGGGAAACCCTTGAGGAGACAGGGTGGGAGATAAATGTGACAGGATTAGTGGGGATTTACCGATTTAATCCTCCACAATCTCCCGGTATTACATACCATCGTTTTTGTTTTGTGGGTGAGGCCGTCAATCATATTGGCCACCAACGCCTCGACGATGAAATAGAGCAAGTGCTCTGGCTTACACATGCAGATATTATACAACGCAAGTCGTCATTACGGAGTCCATTAGTACTTCGCTGTATAGAGGACTATCAAAAGGGATATCGATATCCATTGGAACTTATTGTAGAGCCTGCGTAGAATAGCACTTACTTAATATTAAACATGAATAGCATGTTCGGTAGTGTATGAGTAACCAAGAATATCCTGAACCGCATAATACCCGCGTTATTGTTGGCATGTCTGGTGGTGTTGACTCTTCCGTTGCAGCCCTGAGCTTAAAGCAGCAAGGTTATCAGGTGGAAGGCCTGTTCATGAAAAACTGGGAAGAGGATGATGGCACTGAGTATTGTACTGCTCGTGAGGACTTAGCTGATGCCCTGGCGGTCTGTGACAAGCTGGGAATCCATCTGCATACGGCCAACTTTGCTGCTGAATACTGGGATAATGTGTTTGAGCACTTTTTACAAGAGTATCGTGCAGGAAGAACCCCTAACCCTGATATTTTATGTAACAAAGAAATTAAATTTAAGGCATTTTTGGATTACGCTGAGCTGCTTGGCGCAGATTTTATTGCAACCGGGCATTATGCGCGTCGAAGTTTTAAAGATGGCAAAGCGTGCCTGCTGAAAGGTAAGGACCCTGATAAAGATCAAACCTACTTTTTACATGCCGTGGGTCATCAGCAACTGGCTAAAACATTATTCCCTGTAGGGGAAATGCATAAGCCTGATGTACGAAAACTGGCGGCTGAACATGATTTGATTACCCATAATAAAAAAGACAGTACAGGCATATGCTTTATTGGTGAGCGTCGGTTCAGCGATTTTTTAAAGCGATATTTACCCGCACAGCCTGGCCCGATAAAAACGACAGAAGGTGAGCTTATTGGAGAACACCAAGGATTAATGTACCACACATTGGGACAACGCCAAGGACTGGGTATTGGGGGGGTGAGCGGTGCTAATGAAGCGCCATGGTATGTCGTTGATAAGGATGTTGCGAATAATGTGCTGGTGGTAGCACAAGGTAATCAGCATCCTTTGTTATTCTCTGAAGCACTGTTGGTCAGTCATGTTGACTGGGTGTCTGGAGACGGTCCCACTCTGCCTGTCAGGTTGCATGCTAAGGTACGTTATCGACAATCTGAGCAGCCTTGTGAAGTTCAACCCTTATCAACAGGTGGCTACTTAGTGATATTTGACCAGCCTCAGCGGGCTGTCACACCAGGACAATCAGTGGTGTTTTATCAGGATGATTTATGTTTGGGGGGCGGTGTTATTGAATCCCGCTCACACACTAAACCGATAGAATAAATATAGCTTTTCTCCATCAATGAGTACGTATTCATACAAAGATCAAGCATTAGCGCTAGCGGGTGTGTTTCAGGCTGCAAACCTTGTAGAAAAGGTTGCTAAAACAGGTCAGGCCCCAGAGGATGCTTTAATTACTTCTTTATCCAGTATTTTAAACACATCACCTAACTCAGTGGCAGATGTTTATGAGGGTGCGAGTGGTGTGATGCTTGGATTACGTGTACTGCGCAGTGTTTTACAAAAAGAAGCATCTTCCATGCAAACAGATACCATTCGTTATGCGTTAACTTTGCTGCACTTAGAGCGCAAGCTCAGTAAAAATCCAGCCATGTTAACAGAAATAGGCAGCCGCCTTGACAAAATGAAAGACCAAGTCAATCACTTTGCGGTTACCCATGAAAATATTATTGCGGCTTTTGCCAGCTTGTACCAGGACACTATCAGCACCTTTCGGACCCGGATACAAGTCACTGGTGAAATGCGGCATCTTCAGCAACAGGTAAATGCCGATAAAATACGTGCCTGCCTGTTAGCGGGTATACGTGCGGCTATGCTCTGGCATCAGACTGGAGGTAGCCGCTGGCAACTATTACTATCGCGCAGCAAATTACTGGGCGGTGTTGAGTCCTGTATTCACGTTTAATACACGTTTTGGGTTATATACGTTTTAGCAACTGTGAGTTATAAGTGGTTTTATAATGCAACTATCTTCTTTAACCGCGTTATCCCCTGTTGATGGTCGTTATAGTAATAAGACAGCTGATTTACGACCATTTTTTAGTGAATATGGCTTGCTCCGCTATCGAGTGGAGGTTGAAATTCGCTGGTTGCAGCAGCTGGCAGCAACACCCGAAATAGTAGAAGTGCCTCCCCTTTCCTCTGCAGCTAATGCTTTTCTTGAGCAAATACTGGAAGAATTTGATGAACAGGAAGCCGCTCGAATTAAAGCGATTGAGCAAACCACTAACCATGACGTTAAAGCGGTAGAGTATTATTTAAAGGAGCAGTTAGATCGGCAACCTGAGCTAGCGCCTATTAAAGAGTTTGTTCATTTTGCTTGTACATCTGAGGATATTAATAACTTAGCCCATGGCCTGATGTTGAAAAATGGCGTAGAGCATGTGTTAGTCCCCACCATGGAGCAAGTGGTAGGTGCCATTCGCGCCTTAGCGCATCAGTATGCCAGTACACCAATGCTGTCTCGTACGCATGGACAAACAGCCACTCCATCTACACTAGGTAAAGAGATGGCCAATGTGGTGGCGCGATTAGAGCGTCAAGTATTACAGCTTAAAGGGGTTAAGCTACTGGGTAAAATCAATGGAGCGGTTGGCAACTTTAATGCACATTATGTGACTTATCCCGAGGTGAACTGGTCCTCTCTGGCTGAGTCATTTGTCCAGCAGCTTGGCTTGTCATGGAACGCCTATACTACACAAATAGAACCTCATGATTATATGGCAGAGCTATTTGATGCTGTTGCCCGTTTTAATACGATTATTTTAGATTTTGACCGGGATGTTTGGGGCTATATTTCGCTGGGTTATTTCAAGCAAAAAACAGTGGCAGGTGAAGTGGGATCATCCACGATGCCTCATAAAGTAAACCCTATTGATTTTGAGAACTCAGAAGGTAATTTAGGGCTGGCCAATGCTATCCTGCAGCACTTAGCTGCCAAGCTACCGGTATCTCGCTGGCAGCGCGATTTGAGTGACTCAACGGTGTTACGCAACTTAGGTGTTGGTTTGGCTCACAGCTTATTAGCTTACCAGTCAACCCTCAAAGGTATCAGTAAGCTGGAAATTAATGAGCAGCGTTTACAAGAAGATTTACTGAGTGCCTGGGAGGTTTTGGCTGAGCCTATTCAAACGGTTATGCGCCGTTATGGCATTCCTGAACCTTATGAAAAACTAAAGGCATTGACACGCGGTAAAGCGATTACAGCCGAAGTCCTTCAGCAATTTATTAATACATTGGCATTGCCTGAGGATGTGAAACAGCAGCTTTTAACATTAACACCTGCAACCTATACAGGTAACGCGAGTAGCCAGGCACAGCAAATATAACAAGTTACTCATAAACGACTGTGTATTCTCTTTATGGGTATTTTTTTACAAATAACGGGTAATCATTGCCATTATGAATACATTACTGGGTAATATCAGCGCCGCAGAATTTTTGCGTGAGTACTGGCAACAGCGCCCTCTATTAATACGGCAGGCGTTACCTGCTTATCAGTCACCCGTTTCTCCAGAAGAGCTGGCTGGCTTAGCGATGGAAGATACGGTAGAAGCTCGGCTTGTGGTTAATGATGATGAAGCTGAGCCTTGGCAAGTCTGGCATGGTCCATTTTCTGAAGAAGCCTTTTTGAACTTACCTGTAGATAACTGGACCTTATTGGTGCAAGCGGTTGATCATTGGGTGCCCGAAGTAGCTCAACTGCTTAGCCATTTTGATTTTCTACCTGGCTGGCGGCTGGACGACATTATGGTCAGCTATGCTCGTCCTGGTGGAGGTGTTGGGCCGCACTATGACCACTACGATGTGTTTTTACTGCAAGCCCGAGGCCGACGAAAGTGGCAGGTAGGTCAACGCTGCACTGTGCAAACACCACTCATGACTCATAATGACTTAAAAATAGTAGCGGACTTTCAAACTGCTGAAGAGTGGATTCTAGAACCTGGAGATATGCTCTATTTACCACCAGGTGTGGCGCATAATGGTATTGGTATAGATGATTGCATGACATTTTCTGTGGGTTTTCGAGCCCCTTCTGCGGCTGAGGTCATTACCCATTTTAGTGATTATGTTGCAGATAACCTGTCTGATGATAATCGCTATGCTGACCCGGCGCTGTCTCTGCCTGAGCATCCTGGCGAAATTACCCACAGCGCCATTGGGCGTTTAAAAACGTTGCTTAGTCAACTAGACGATGAGCAAAAGCTGGTGGAGTGGTTTGGACGTTTTATGACGGAGTCAAAATATAATATGACTCCTGAATTACCCACCATTAAACCTACAGACTGTGATGAGCTGGCGGGTCGACTAAAGCAGGGCTACTCGCTGACGGTAGTGACCGGAGCACGGCTGGCTTATAGCGCACTTAATAACTGTTGGCAGATTTATGCAGATGGTCAAGTTTTGCAAGCCAGTGAGCAGGTTTCTCCTATTTTGACACGTCTGGAGCGTCGACAGCCTATTGATCAAGCTGATGTCTCGGAGGCCGATGCAGATACTCTGTTATTACTTACCCAGCTGGTAGCTTTAGGGACATTGGCCTGGAAGCGGAATGATGACTGCTGAGGTTAGCTCTGCTACTGAAGAGCAAGTGTTATCGTTTATTGCTCACTATAGATGTGCAGGAGTTAACCATAGTGAGCAGGAAATTCTCCTCTGTCCACTACAATCAACTATGCACGCTGACTATAGCTGGTTTTTGATTGGCGGTGATTCACCACAAGGCTTGGGGTGGTTTCACCCTGAGCTTTCTACCATTGGGATTTATTTGCCTTTTGCTGAAGAGAATGGCTCAACGTTCAAAGACTTACTTGAATACCTCATTGCTTATACCCGCGCTGCCGGTGTCAAAATGCTTAAAGCATGTACTCTGCTCCATTGGTTAAGTTATTATCAAGCTCAGGGGTTTAGCTCGCTAGCCATTGACAGCTTAGGGGTAGATGCGGCTGATTCGGAAAATGTCTTCCTTGGATTAGATCTGGCTGCTCCCATTCCATTTGCCTCGATTCCCGATAAGCAAGGTATTGAGGTGATTCATGCTAAGTATCGTCATGACTACCAGCCTCGGGCTATCAAGCCAGCTGCAGAAACGGTGACTGCATGTCAGCTTATTCTGGGAGAAGACAGCAAGCTGCAGGTTTGGCATAAGCAGACTGATATTATGTCAGCGCTGCTGAGCATTGTGGCTCAGGCTGATGAAATAGTGCTGATTTACTCCCCTTTGTTACAACATGAGCTTTTTGCAGATGAGTCCTTTATTCGAGAGTTCTCAATGTTTGCTAGACGAAATCCGATTAGCCATGCGCGTATCTTGATCGATGATTGTCGCGCCATTGTCAATTATTCTCATCCATTACTGAGTCTGCAAAAAAGAATTCCCAGTCTTATAGAAATTCAACAAACTCACCCACAGTACCCTGTAGAAAGTTATGGTTATGTGTTGGTGGATCGTGTGGGCTGGTTAGAGCTGTCTGATGCCGATTTATTGATTGCTAAGGGATCATTTGCAGACCCAGGAAACGTTAAATTGCGCCAAGAAGGTTTTCAGCGTGCATGGGACAAAAGCTCTAAACCAGCAGACTTAAGGAATATCTCATTATGATTCGCTTAAGATCAGCTACCTATTTGCTAGTCACTCTGTTGCTAATAAGTCGTTTATCGATAGCTGCAGCGTTGCAAACATATACCATTGACATGAGACATCGGCTGGCAGATGAGCTAGTTCCCATATTACAGCCTTTGGTGGCTCCTGGAGGGGCTGTCACGTCATACAATAATGTTTTGATTATTAAAACAACAGCCAAGAACTTTCAACAGTTGCAGCAAACAGTAAAAAAACTGGATACGCCAATACGCCAACTCTTAATCAGTGTCAGCTCTGATTCAAGTGTGGTTTATGCCGAGCGTGGAATAGAAGCCGATGTTGATGTGCGAGTGGGTGATGTGACGATTCGAACAGGCGACCGTCATGCAGCTAGCGACCAAGTTGTTATTCATCATGGCACTCAACGCAGGCAAGATCAGGGGATACAGCAAGTGACTGCACTTGAGGGACAGGCTGCTTTTATTCAAGTAGGACAAGAGGTACCTGTACATGAACGTACCCAGTGGCCTGGGCATATTGAACAGCGCTCCTCTTATAAGAAAGTGAGCCAAGGCTTTTATGCGACGGTGAGGCTATCAGGTAATGACTTAGCTACTATTCAGCTAGAGGCTCAGAATAATCGTTTGGCTCGCAATAACTCAGGCAATATTGATATCAATTCAACCAGTACGGTTATTCAAGCACCTATTGGGCAGTGGGTTCCTGTAGGTGGCGTTAATAATCAGGCTAATCAGCACAACTCAGGTTTGAATCAACGAGTGTATCGTACCCGGGACCAACAGGCTCAGTTTTATATAAAGGTGGACTTTCAGTAAGGCGTCTTAAGGCGCTCGCATATTTGCCCCTCTTTTTTCTGCTTACCATGGGTTGCACCAGCTCTTGCCCTTTTCTTGTAAGTTAAGACAAATGGACTAGCCTTGTATTGCCACTTACAACCCGGCAAGGAAGGACATTTATTATGGGATTTTACACACTCATTGATGCACATGAGGTAAACGCTACCTTCGTAAGTACCAGTGATCAGCAAAAAGAAGGCCAGTTGATATTACATGCTAGTGGTATTGTTCAAGAGTATGCGACCACGCCTGAATTTTCGCGAGATGAACAATGGACAGGTGGCATCAAGTTTTGTTTAGGGGCTTGGATCGGTCCACTGGGGGCAGGAAAACAAAATTATCGAACGGAGCGTTCGTTTTCTAACCTGGCACCACCAAAAGAAGTGGTTATTGCTATGGCTTCTGGAGACAAGACAATTCCAGTGGAGTATATTCCTGAACAAAAAAGTCATGCCTTCTTGGCTGCACTCCAAACTGCAAGTCCTCATAAGTCAAGCGGACAAGCTGAACACATGACAGCCTCAGGAAGTTCACTGCGCTTGGACTTTAATGAAGCTTATCAAGCCGCATTAAATACACTTATTGCCAAACTACCTGAAGCGAGCTTATTAACTCGTTATGAGCTAGTCATTGATAAGCAAGTGATGTCATATGTTGGTTTGGTCAAAGGTGCTCCGACTTACGAGCTAGTAGTAACTGTCTCCCTTTCGAGTCCCAAAAAACACTAGCTATACCTTAATGGGCAGAACTAAGTTCTTGCCCATTGCTTTTCATGCCAACAAGTAAATCAGGTTGCGTGAGCTGGGTGAGTATTATTCAAATCGATATCCATAGTAAAGCCGCTGTCGCCTCTTCTTTACACTTCGATAAAAGATAATCTGAAAATAATTATTTGTAATTTAATTATATTTTCATATGCCAATTTTTTTTAACCAAAAAAATCTTAAAAATCATTGGATTACGATGAGCGGTATTTGGGAGTATGATTTGTTTCGCGGAGTTTGTGGGACTTAATTCAAATTAAAAATTTTTACAGTCTCGTTACCTTAATATGAAGTTTTAAGATTAAGTATTTGTTATAAATATAAAAAATAATTTTGGCATCAATGTTGCTAAATAGTGTCTGCGTTTTTACATGCGTTTATTCAATATGCATGAAGTTTGGATTAGTAGTATGCACGACGGCGTGCATTTTATGGAGAGTTATAATGAATAAATTAGCCGCACTATTTGGAACTGCAGTAGTAGCTCTATCTTCACAAGTAATGGCTTCCCCCCTCGACGCAACGAATATTACCGTTTTTGATGGACAGGGTTCTGGTTCAGGTTGGTATGGTACTCAAGAAGATAATGAGGTAGAACCACGCAATGGTTATGGACAGAAGTGGGACTTAGAAGGATTTTTCCAGAAAGGAAATAATGTCAGCATTGTGAGTGGTTACAACCTGAAAAATGGCGAACAACAAGGCGGTCACCACTGGACTTCTGGCGATATTTTTATCGATATTAATAACGATGTAACCCGTGGCAGTAGTACATGGTCAAATGGTAATAAAACCGTTAAAAACACTTACGGCTTTGACTATGTATTGGATGTTAACTGGTCTAACCTGACATATGATATTGTTAAGTTAGATGCAAACTCTTATACAAAAACTTCCTACTTTAAAAATAACCAAGCCGCTAATCCATGGTTGTATGCAGGTGGTGGTGATGTAATCGGTAATGGTGCTTTCTCTTTAAGCTCACTGACCGACGCCGAGTCAGGTTTCCTAGGTGGAAAACACTACTATGCTAATGGTTTTGATTTAAGCTTTTTAGGTGAAAATGCTGACTTCAATTTACACTTTACTATGCAGTGCGGTAATGATGACCTCCGTGGTAAAGGTAAAACACCAACTACGCCCGTTCCTGTTCCTTCTGTAGCTGCTTTAATGGGTATTGGTTTACTCGCTTTAGGTCGTGCACGTCGTCGTAAAAAGTAAGTAGCGTGTAGTAATCCATGAACGATATGGGTTAGACCGAAAAAGCCTTGCATTTATGCAAGGCTTTTTTAGTTTCTATCTATAAAAAAGGAAGTGTTCTGAAGCAGATTTATTTGATACCTTTTTGGGGTGGATAAGAAATATTTACATGATTTTCTATTTTAGAGCTTTTCATGAACTAATCATGCCGGTAGTTTTTTACACTTACAAATACTCGCTTAAAATATCATTGTATAATGTATCACTAATTTGTCCTTATGCTTTCTTCACTTCGTCTATACCTTTCTGTAACTGATTAATTAAGTCGTCAGACGTTTTTTTGCTAAAGGCATAAAACAGCTCAGCTTCTTTGAGTGTGTAGACTGTACTGAAGTCACTATTTTGCAAGCCATTTTTTTTGATAAACCAACGTGCGACATTTTCTTCATAGGCCCATAAGTCTACTCGACCAGTGTTAAGTTTTTTTACCAATGAGTCAGCATTTGATGATGGTTTGATTGAAGCGTCAGGTACGCCAAGCGCTTTTACCAGCTGTTCACCAACATCGTCACGAATAGTGCCTACGGTATACTTAGCGATATCTTCAGGGGTATTGATTTTTACGTCGTTGTCGTTTTTAGCAAGCAAAACGATTTTAGTTTTGGCGATGGGTCCTGCCCATTTAAAGAGAGGTTCTCGTTCTTTAGTACGTGTTGTGGCGAACAGAACATGATTTGGTTCTTCAAGAGTAGCTCGGTACCCCCTTGCCCAAGGGTAAACTTTGATTTGGCCTCTTTTTACTGGAGAACCTGCTTTGTTAGATGCAGCAATAAGCAAGTCGACAGCAATGCCTTTTAATAGGCCTGATGTTTCAAAGTTATAAGGTGGGTATGATTCAGTAATAAACGTTGGTTTATTCAGCTCATTACCATACGATAGTGAACTTAAAAATAATGATAATACTAATGTTGTAATAGCACCTTTGATATGGAACATAACGTTATTCTCCGAGCCTTTATTTGTATATACTTTCGATGAGTTATTTTTGTATACATCTAATTAGGTAATTAATGATTTTTGTAGCACACTGCTTTTAATATTCCTTATCATTGCAGATACTTTATGAGTAGTTTAGTTTAATTTAGGCTATGGATTGTGCAAGATGATGATAAAAAATAATAGATAAATTATAACTTGAATGCTAATTAATTAAAGCTTTCTTTTTCTTGGTGTCTTTTGGGGTGTGATTTTTTTATGGGTTTTACTTGCTAAGGCTTTTTTCTTTATGCCTCCTTATGGTGAAAAACTTTCATTGTTAAAGCAAAGAATGGTTTTCTGTTAAGTTAAAGTTGTTTTGTTTGTGCATTATGTTGGCGCAGTTTCTATTTTTCGAGCTATTTATTTAAAGCTAAGAATCTTAAGTCATTTAATGGTCTTTCATAACTGGAATCGTATTTAAAACTATATTTTTATTAAGCCGGTATGTCGGTGTTGGCTGCTTTAATGTATTATAATTGCATATAAAAAAACACTATAATAAAAGTATAAAAAGCACCTATATTGAGAGTCTGGATATCATGTCATCATTACCCCTTTGTAGGTAATGCATCTCCTGATGTACTTGATGTACTTGATGTACATGAGACAGCTTTTCAGTTATTTTATGGTACACATCATAAGTTGCACTTATAATGAATAATTAAAAGAAGTATTTAGCTAGTAAGTGACATACAATAGTTTTATTCATGCTATACCTTAACTACAAGGCATAGTATCACTAGGGTACCCACAATGCATTGGCTAAAAGACTGGCTTGGTTCAAAAGAAGAATCTGGACTCGAGAGAAATGAACAGGCGCACTATAAAAATATACGAGAACAAAATAATAAAACGCTGGTAAATTATTTGTTTCAAAAGGTGATTATTCCTCAGCTGTATGAGTTCAAGAGCAAGCTAGCCCTTCATTCTGAAGTCAAAGTGGTTGATATTCGTTACTATCAACACTCTTGTGAATTACATATTATCCAGCAACTGGCTCAAACAAGACATTTTGTGCTTTCTTTTACCACAGACTTAGTGGATAACTTAGTGGTTGTCAGTGCACAGATGAATGAACTACCAATCGCTGAGTGGAGCAATAAGCATTTATTTATTATGTCTGTTCAAAAAAGTGACATACAACTGTTACTATCAGAGTTTACGAAAAGTCTCGATTGTGAAGCCCAGTTTCACCCTGATAGCAATTGAGTTGTTATCCCGTGCCATGCGCGCTGGTCTATCCCTCCTAAGTTAGCAGGGCAACCCCTTTTAAAGGTATCTGTAATAACTGTCTTATTACTTTACATTTACATCACAAATAAATATGTGGTGAGCACTGCTATAGGTGTTTTTGCCTGTAAAGGATGAGCATCTTACGAGTCTTATTAAATAGCAGGCATTATGTTTGCTTAATTTTCGTGAAAAAACTTCATAATACAAAGAGATTAAGTCATCGCTCTTTATGGCTGTATTTTTACAAATAAAAATAAATACTCAGTGGCCATTCTGGTGATGGGTGTAATGATATTGGCAGTAAAAAAATGGGTTCAGGCATTATTTTATTATTCACTCTTTGTCTGCGGTGTTGGTGCTTCATGGGCGGATGATGGAACACCAGACTTAACTGTATTGTTAGCAGAAATATCTGCAATGCCTGAAGGCAGTTGGCGTCAAGTGAGTCTTAATCGTTTTGATGATGTGTGGGTACCTGCGGGATTACGGCCACTATTTGGCCTTTCAAACCCTGAGCCTGATCGTATTATTGCGGCGTGGAGTTCTTTTGCCTGGGATAGCCGACGTGGTGATTTAGTACTGTATGGTGGAGGGCATGCCAACTACACAGGTAATGAAGTCTATCGTTGGCGAGGTACGACACGTCAGTGGGAAAGAGCTTCGTTACCCAGCGAAATTATTCAAGATGATTTTGGCAATTGGCGTGCTGTCGATGGTGTGGATGCAGCGCCTAGCTCTGCGCATACCTATGATAATACTCTTTATTTACCCTTTCATGATCGTGTGTTGACCTTTGGTGGAGCGGCTTACAACAATGGTGGGATGTTTATTCGCCAGGTTGATAGCACAACAACAAGGCCTACAGGCCCTTACCTCTGGGACCCTGGCAAAGCAGATAAAGATAAAGTAGGTGGTACAACAGGCTCGCATGTCCAGCGCATGGGCCCACATCCAGAAATATTGGGTGGGAATATGTGGCAAAACCGCGATATTCATACCCACCTCATGGGACTGCCCACTCTCCCTAAAAGCCATGTGGAGGGTACCACCGCACTCCGCAGTAGTGAAGGTAGAGATGTGGTGCTAGTAAATGCTCGGCCCGGTGGCACCCATGAGTATCTTTATCAGTACACTATCAATGACATAAATGACCCCGCTAGAGATTCATGGACACTTTTGGGGACTTATTGGAATGGAGTTAATAATCAAGGTGCAGGCTTATTTGATCCTGTATTAAATCTGTATGTGCGTAGTGGACGAAAGGTCATTGGGTTTTGGGATTTATCGACACCTGGCACTGAGAACAAGGATCAGCTTTTTTATCCTCAGTCACTTGGTAATGAGTTTAATGTCACGCGTGATATGGGGATGGATTATGATGCTAACCGTCACCAGTATTTGTTATGGCGTGGTTATAATGAAGTTTGGGCGATTATTCCACCAACTACAGTCAGTACTGGAGGCTGGCGAGCAGTTAAGCAGCCACTTTGGACTGGTGATGCCCCAAGCCTGGGTCCTGGCACTGGTATATTAGGTCGTTGGAAATATATCAAACAGCTTGATGTATTTATTGGTTTGCAGGGCATTAGTGCAGGTCAGATTTGGATTTATAAACCTATAGGTTGGGAATCACCAGCATTAGCTGAACGCACCTTAGCACCGCAAATAGCCCCTGTAGCAGGTACCTATACTGACGCTCAACGGGTGACACTGACTGCAAATGAGCCTGGGGCCTCTCTGCTGTATACCATGGATGGGCTTGATCCAGAGCAATATGGTTCGCCCTATGATGGACCTATTTCACTGAGTACCTCAACCACGGTTAAGGCGGTCGCTATTGCCCCCGAAAAGCGACCAAGCCGGGTGATGTCTGCAGAGTATCACTTCAATGTTCCTCCTGAGATTGCTTCTTTGACACTATCCTCAACACATATATCTGATCAGTCATTTGTGTTGTTATCTGTAAGTGCGAGTGATCCTGATAATCAGCCACAAGCCCTTCAATATCAGTGGGACATTATTAATGGTCAGGGATCTATTGAGCCGGTGTCCGCCACAGAGGCTCGTTATTATCCCGCAGATACTGATATGACAGAGCTGCACTTGTTGCAGGTTGTTGTGAGTGATGGAGAGCAAACCGACGTTGAATCTGTTTACCTCACTGTGACGGATGCTGATGGGCCACCATTACTTTTTTATACAGCTTTTAGCGAAGGAGAAGACGGTTTACCTCCAGCCGATTGGCTGGTGTTCGATGAGGGTAACATTTTTGCCCCTTCTCGCTGGGTCAAAATGGGGCTGCAGTTGGTTCAGCAGAGTAATATTTATGCCAAGCCCATTGTTGCGAGTGATTTGGCTAAACTGGGTACAGTGCTTTATTACCCCGATAGTCTCTCATGGCAAGATTATCAGTTAACCACTTTCTTTTACTCTAAAGACGATGATGCAGTTGGTGTGGTTTTTCGTTTGCAGGATGCAACCCACTACTATCGATTTACCTGGAATAAGGCTTTAGGCTATCGGCGTTTAGAGCGTCGAGAGGGGGCCATATTTACGCTGCTGGCGGAGGATTTTGTGCCCTATGTGCAAAACCAGTTGTACCAGCTGACGGTTAAAGCTGAGGGTAATCAACTTAAGGTTATTATTGATCAAAATGAAATATTTAATGTAAGCGATAATGCTTTTTCGCAAGGAGGTGTTGGCTTTTATAGTTGGGCGAATGAAGGTTATCACATTCACTCGCTGGAAGTACTGGATAATAGAAGCAATGTGGAGCTAGGTGAGGCCCCTGTTATTGATAGTTTAACCGCTACTCCTGTCTCAGTGTCTGCTAATGAATCTGCTTTATTACAGGTAGTTGCAAGTGACACTGATAGTCCAGAATCAAGCTTAATTTATACATGGCAGGTGTTGTCTGGTAATGGTGTTTTATCAGCGGCAAATCAGCATACCACGAATTATACCCCCGAGGCTGTTGATGAAGTGGAAGTGCATAGGTTACAGGTCACTGTCAGTGATGGTCTGCAATCGATTACAGAAAACCTAAATATTACGGTTTTACCTACCAGTGCCACCCCTGTGCTTGAGGAGGTATTTGCATCCGGGTTAAGTCACCACTGGCATATGGTTACTACGGGAACGACTCAAGGGCCTGCAGATTGGGCGGTGAAGGATGAGGTGCTTTGCCAGTCGAGTAATGTCTATGCACCGCCCTCCTCTGCTGAGGCAACACTGAAACCAGGGACTCTATTGTTATACCAGTTAGGTTATCGCTGGCAGGATTATGAGCTAAGCCTCAACGTCAAATCAGATGACGATGATGTTATGGGGGTGCTATTTCGTGTACAGGATGAGCAGCACTATTATCGGTTTAGCTGGTCAAAAACATTCGCTTTTCGCCGGCTTGAAAAGATTGAAGGCAGTGACGTTACGGTATTAGCAGAAGATCAAGTTCCGTTTAGCGTTGGGCAGTGGTATTCACTTGATATTAATTTACAAGGCAATACGATTGAGGTCGCTATTGATGATAATTTAATACTATCTGCGAGTGATAATACTTTTCTTCAGGGAACTGTAGGACTGTATACATGGGCAAATCAGGGAACGTGCTTTGATGATATTAAAATACAGACTAAGGCTTCAGCAAATAAGCCCCCAGTAATATCTTCAATCCAATCATTACCAGCCTTTTTACTATCAGGTAGCTCTCTACCGTTATCAATCGAAGCTAGTGACCCAGAAAATCAACCACTTTCTTGGGGTTGGTCTGTTATTGGTTCTGCCTCATTGACAGGCGAATTTACAACAATGCCGATGCTATCGACGCAAACAGTTACTGAGCCGACAACGTTGACCATTACCGCTACTGTTTCTGATGGACAATGTTGGGATAAGGTTCAGCAACAGATTACATTAATGCCTGCGCAACAGCCTACGTTGTTATTACCAAGCAGCTATGAGGGGCAACGTTTAATCAGTGATTGGTGGTCGGTAAGTGAAGGTAGCCGGTTAGCGCCCGCAAAATGGCAAACAAGTTCAGGAACGTTATACGATAACTCTAATATTTATAGTTTACCCATTACTTTTACTGACTTACGAAAAGCAGGTAGTGTTATTTATTATCCTGCAGGAAAACACTGGGATAATTATGAAGTGCACTTAAAGCTAAAATCAGGCGATGATGATGCATTAGGTGTTGTTTTTCGTATGCAAGATCCACAGCACTATTACCGTTTTGAATGGAATAAAGCAGGTAATTATCAGCGATTGGTTCGGCGTATGGCTGATGAATATACCCTGCTTGCAGAGGTTGCTGAACCTTATATTCAAGGACGCTGGTATGAGCTTGTTATTCAAGTGAATGGTAATCAAATTGAAGTTTTCTTGGACAATACATTAGTCTTTCAAGTAGTGGACTCGCTATTAAGTAAAGGAACCATTGGTTTATATACCTGGGCTAACCATGGTAGTCAGTTTAAGGATGTGACTGTTTATCCAGTTAATGAGTAATAAAATAACCTTTACTTTTTATGTGGTGTACATCTGCCTCGAATAAGCGTATTAAAAACGGCACGTATTCGTTATTTATATTATTTATAATCACTATTCTTGAAAAGGGCACTCAAGAGAATTGACATTATCATTGGAGAACAACAGTATTGTATTAACGATATCACTATAATTATTTTCCTTTTATATAACGAGGGTAATTGATCAGTGTTCTTGAGTACCAATAGTGGTGGGAGTGCACTTTACGTATAAAGAATACGGAAAAGAAAAGGAAAATAGCGGCTAATGGAGTGATCGTTTTTATATAAGACACTAAGTTTTTTTATGAGATTGAATGAACTTGCAGTCAGTTGTCTTACAGAATAAACGTAAAAGTAATTACCTATAAAAATGAGGTTTAAAATGACTGAACCAACCCAAATTGGAGAAATGACATTTTTGGGTAAACTGTCTCCCGCATATCAGGAAATACTAACCCCTGAGGCAGTCACCTTTCTTACGGAGTTGGTCAGAGAGTTTCAGCCTCGATTACAACAGTTGTTGGCTGAACGGGCCAAGCGTCAGGCTATATTCGACGAGGGACAGTTACCAGGTTTTTTAACAGAAACCAAAGAAATACGAGATAGCCTCTGGACAGTTTCCCCTATTCCTCAGGATTTACAGGATCGCCGCGTTGAGATAACAGGCCCTGTGGATCGCAAAATGATTATTAATGCGCTAAATGCCAATGTAAATGTCTTTATGGCTGACTTTGAGGATTCTCAGTCACCCACGTGGGAAGGTGTTATTGAAGGACAAATAAACCTCCGTGATGCAAACTTAGGTACAATAGAGTATGTACACCCAACCACTGGCAAGGAATATACTCTAAAAGAGGACCCTGCTTTATTAATAGCTCGGGTACGTGGTTTGCACTTGCAAGAAAAACACGTGCAGCTTCAGCAGCAAAGTATTCCCGCCAGCCTTTTCGACTTTGCCCTGTACTTTTTTCATAACTGGCAAGTCAGAAAACAACAGGGAACAGGTGTTTATTATTATCTTCCCAAACTACAAAGTCACCATGAAGCGGCATGGTGGTCGGATGTATTTAAGTACACAGAAAGCCGATTCCAGCTTCCAGAAGGAACGATCAGAGCGACAGTATTGATAGAAACCTTGCCCGCTGTATTTGAAATGAATGAAATTTTATTTGCATTAAGGGAACATATTGTTGGTCTCAACTGTGGGCGTTGGGATTATATTTTCAGTTATATTAAAACCTTGCGTAACCATGCTGATCGGGTATTGCCAGACCGCCAAAAGGTTACCATGGACCAACCTTTTTTAAGTGCCTATTCCAGATTGCTTATAAGAACATGTCATCGCCGTGGTGCACTGGCAATGGGGGGAATGGCTGCACTTATTCCCGCTAAAAATGAGATGGCTAATGCCCGGGTCCTCCAAAAAGTCCGTGAAGACAAAGAGTTAGAAGCGCGTAATGGACATGATGGTACATGGATTGCCCACCCAGGCTTAGCAGATACGGCATTGGATGTATTTAACCAGTATATTCCTGAAGGTAAGTTTAACCAGTTACATGTTCTGCGCGAGGATGATCCAGAAATTACGGCAAAAGATTTACTTGCACCCTGTCCTGGTGAGTGTACTGAAAATGGTATGCGTAATAATATCCGGGTTGCAATCCAATATATTGAAGCTTGGATTAATGGTAATGGCTGCGTTCCTATTTACGGCTTAATGGAAGATGCAGCCACCGCAGAAATTGCGAGAACCTCTATTTGGCAGTGGATGCGTCATGGCCGAAAATTAGACTCAGGTAAAGCGGTGACAGTCACCCTGTTTCGGGAAATGCTACAGGAGGAGTCTTTAATTGTACGACAAGAAGTAGGTGAAGCGCGTTGGGAGACTGGTAGTTTTGAGTTGGCGATGAACATTCTTGATGAGATTACCACCTCAGAAGAACTGGTTGATTTTTTGACATTACCCGCTTATAACCACTTAAATTAAAGAAAAAATATAGGCCTGTATAAAGCAGGCCTTTATTCCTTTTGCGCTTGGCTTTTTGCGGCGTCTTTTCATGACGAAGCGGTAAGGGTAAGCTCAGTTTTAGCGACTTCGCCTACCAATCGTCTTAACCACTGGTGTCCTGGGTTATGTTGTAATAAAGGACTCCAGGCCATTTTTAGCTCAAAGTCTGCCACCGCGAAGGGTGGCTTACGAATAACCAGCTGTGGGTTATCTTTGGCAAGCAGTGCGGCTCGAGTGGGTAATGTAGCAATAAGGTCGGGTTGTTGGGCTAGTAACATTGCAACTTGGTAATGTCGAGTAAAAACGCTAATACGGCGTTTTTTTTCGAGTTTTGCCAATGCTTCATCAACCCACCCCAAGCGTTGTACATCTTGTGGTGTCATGCCAACCCCTACCCCCATGCCGGTTTTACTTACCCAAATATGCTGAGCTTGTAAATAAGTGTCCAAATTAAAGTTTTTTAAAATAGGGTTTTGAGCGCTGATTAAACAGGAAAAACTATCTTGCCAGACTGTGGTTTGATGAAAAGACTGTGGCATTTCATCAAAACGATTAATAGCCATATCCACGCGGCCTTGCTCTACATCTAAAAAACTGACGTCACTTGGCGTTAATATATCTAAAGTGACATGGGGGGCAAGTTGCCTTAACTGTGTTAATAAAGGAGGAATCAGGGTTGATTCAGCATAGTCACTGGCCATGATGCGGAATACACGATCGCTGCTATATGCATCAAATGCTTTTTGGGGTTGAAGCGCTTTTTCTATGTTGGACAATACATCTCGAATCATGGGCTGTAATGAAAGTGCTCGCTCTGTTGCGGTCATTCCTTCACTGGTTCTGACGAGGATAGGATCATCAAAAAGCTCACGTAAACGACGTAAACCATTACTCATGGCTGGCTGGGTGATTCCTAAGTGGCTTGCCGCTTTAGTGACATTTTTTTCACGTAATAAGACATCTAAATACACCAATAAATTAAGATCAACCCGTGAAATATTCATTTTGTTGATACCGAGAATAAAAACTATAAATTTACTAAATCATGGCATAATTTCTAGACTTTGTCGTGCCTTGTTCGTAATTCATAATAAATACAGCTAACTACAGGAGCCAACGATGGCTATTTATAACCGCAATGAAGAAATCGCTCGTATTGAAAAGGATTGGGCAGAAAATCCTCGCTGGAAGCATGTTAAACGTACTTATACGGCAAGTGATGTTGTTCGTTTGCGTGGTTCAATTCATGTTGCCAACACATTAGCAGAACAAGGTGCCACAAAGTTGTGGTCGTTAATTAATGGTGGAGTGAGTAAAGGCTATGTTAACTGCTTAGGTGCCTTAACCGGAGGTCAAGCGGTTCAACAAGTTAAAGCGGGCATTAAAGCCATTTATTTATCAGGTTGGCAAGTCGCGGCAGATAATAATAGTTCGATGACCATGTACCCTGATCAATCACTCTATCCTGTTAACTCTGTTCCTGCGGTGATTAAGCGGATTAATAACGCCTTTCGCCGGGCCGATCAAATTCAATGGCAGCGTGGCATTAAACCTTCTGATGAGCAGTATATTGACTACTATGCCCCTATTGTGGCGGATGCAGAAGCGGGATTTGGCGGTGTATTAAATGCCTATGAATTAATGATCGCCATGATTGAGGCTGGTGCAGCAGGTGTTCACTTTGAAGATCAGTTAGCGTCAGTGAAAAAATGTGGTCATATGGGTGGCAAAGTATTAGTGCCCACACAAGAAGCCGTACAAAAATTGATTTCAGCACGTTTAGCGGCTGATGTTATGGGGACCAGCACGATTGTATTAGCACGAACAGATGCTAATGCGGCGGATTTGATAACGTCTAATATTGATGAATATGATGCACCTTTTATTACCGGAGAACGTACGGCAGAAGGTTTTTATCAAACACGTGCAGGTATAGATCAGGCAATCTCTCGTGGTTTAGCCTATGCACCTTATGCTGACTTACTCTGGTGTGAAACAGCTAAACCAGATCTTGATGAAGCTAGAAAATTTGCTGAAGCGATTCGTCGTGAATACCCAGATCAACTGTTAGCCTATAATTGTTCACCTAGCTTTAATTGGAAGAAAAATCTGGATGATGCCACTATTGCCAAGTTTCAGCGGGAATTAAGTGCAATGGGCTATAAATTCCAATTTATTACGTTAGCAGGTATTCATGCTATGTGGAATAGTATGTTCGACCTGGCTTATGATTACGCGCGTAATGACATGTCTGCGTATGTGAAATTACAGGAAAAAGAATTCCAAGATGCTGAACGGGGTTATACCTTTGTTGCGCATCAACAAGAAGTGGGCACAGGCTATTTTGATGATGTAACTAACGTCATTCAGGGAGGCTCATCTTCCGTTACTGCTTTAAAAGGTTCAACAGAGGAGGACCAGTTCTAACTTGATTAGGATTAAAATAGCAGTAGCGATTGTAGTAAACACATTATCTGCAATGTATGATATTGTTAAAACACAGATCGTATTATTCTTATTAATACCCTTAAAAAGGATCACGCCAGTGATCCTTTTTATTTGATTTGAATTTATGAAGAATAAATTAAATGAATATTTTTCATTATTGGGATTAATCGCCATATTGTTTAAAGTACACTTCGATATAGGTGTACACAATGAATAAAGACTGATAACGTTGCATCCAGACTTAAAAGTCCGGTGTTTTATGAATAATTATTGCTCTAAGACAAGTTTCATATTTTTGAGTCATCTAAGATAAATCCATACTTATGTTTTTAGGTTAAAAATACACTCACTCAATGTACAAAAAAGTGTATCCATACGTATCTACAGTTTATCATATCGGCAGACGGATCCTGTCGTATAAGTAGACTTCCAAACCGGAGGGATTTCAATGAATGTTAAGCAATATATGGTCTCAACCGTAGTAGTGTCTGCCCTCACCTTTACCCAAGGTACATTGCTATATGCTGGCAATACAACAGAAGCTACTACTTTTCCTGCTAATAACATGGCCCCAGTTGAGTTTGCACAAACAACTAACCGGTTAATCATGAGTTTTAACAAAGTACATGCCGCACTCCCTGTAGAGGATTTATTAGCACAACTAAGCGACCGAATTTCAGTACAAATGACTTATGTTAGAACAATGGGGACAGGCGCTATTGTTTTTAAACTACCCTCTTTTCAAAATACAAAGCAAATTCAGCAGTTAGTTGAGCAGTTAGAACAACAACCAGAAGTTGAATATGTTGAACCTGACTGGATGATGCGGCCTAAGACACCCATGTCTGTCACACCGACTGACCCACTTTTTAATCAACAATGGAGTTTACTTTCGAGTCAGTATTTAGGTGATATTAATGTGCAACAAGCTTGGCAACAAAATCAGGGACAAGGTGTCGTTGTTGCTGTGTTAGACAGTGGTTATCTTCCTCACCAAGATTTAAAAGACAACCTGCTTGCAGGGTATGACATGGTCAGTGATTTAGCCATGGCGAATGATGGTGACGGTCGAGATGGTAATCCACTCGATCCAGGTGATGGTCATATGGCCGGTGAGTGTAGTCAGTTAGGAACGAACTCCACTACACAAGACACATCAAGTAGCTGGCAGGGAACACAAATAGCAGGTGTGATTGCTGCTGCTGCAAATAATATTGGTATTAGCGGCATTGCCCATCAATCAAAAATTCTGCCGGTACGTACTGTAGGCAAGTGTGGAGGATATACTTCAGATTTGGTCGATGGCATCCGCTGGGCAGGAGGACTTACTGTAGCTAATGCACCTATAAATAAGCACCCTGCTCAAATTATCACAATTGCTAGTAGTGAACCAGGTCAATGTAAGGCATCACTTCAACAGGCGATTGATGAAGTTAATCAGAAAGGCGTGACTGTCATTGTTGCGGCAGGTAATAATGGTGATCAAGCGAACCAATATAGTCCAGGCAACTGTCAAAATGTTATTGCCGTCTCTGCTAGTGATATCGATGGCAAGCTAACAGACTATAGTAATCGTGGTAAAGGGATTACAGTGGCTGCGCCTGGAGGGGTTAAAGAACCATTACATGCAGGTATTTTATCGACATCAAATGCTGGATATCGAAAAGCCGCTAGTGATAGTTACCAGTATGCGGCAGGTACTGGATTTGCTGCAGCCCATGTTGCGGGTGTCGCTGCTATATTATACAGCTTACAACCATCAACTACGCCAACAGAAATTAAACAACTGATTACCAGTACGGCTAAAAAACAACCAAAGTGTAGTGAATGTGGGCATGGTGTTATTGATGCTGGTGCAGCAGTCAATAAGGCGATGAAATATAAGTACCGCTTTTTCTCTTACTGAGGTATTTTGCTACAACTATTAATAATTGTTAAAGGATTAATGCAAGTTTAAAAAATAATGTAACCTTTTTTATTAATATAACGCGTAAGTTTGTAGCACCTTTGTTTTTTATTAAAACAAAGGTGCTTTATATTTGTGGTTAATACGTATTCAACCGTTTATCTGTTCTCAATGAAAATGGATTGCAGATCATAAAAAACCTGTTCTGTAGTACTAATTTGAGTTGTAATAAAGGTTGAATAATGAAAAAAACTGCTTTATTTTTTGCTATTTCTTCAATAGTTTCCACACCACTTTTTGCACAAGATAGCATTAACCCGTATGCCGATGAGAAGACTGGTTTTTATCTAGGGTTAGGTGCTGGTGCGGCTAGTTATGATGATGCTTATGCAAATGAAAAAGATGTATATGATGAGCATTCTATTCCTAGTACAGTTAATGGTTATAAGTCATTGAAGTACACGAAAAGAGATGGGTTGGTAAAAATATTTGGTGGTTACAGGATAAATAAATACTTTGCTCTTGAGGCTAACTATACTAAGTTTGCGGACACTGAGTCTGACCTTGACATTAACTGGTTAAATATTGGTAGAAATACAAGAAGTGTTGATAATGAAATTTCAGGTTATGGTTTAAAGGCAGTTGGTATTTATCCTGTCTCTAAAAATATAGAGTTGAATGCTAGTTTTGGTTTAATGAAGTGGCAAATTGAAGAAGACATTACTGAAACTGATACAATCTTTGGAACTACTCACACTAGTGAAAAAGTTAAGGGGACAAGCAAAGTCTTTGGCTTGGGTGCAAGTTATAACCTAACTAATAATGTGGCTTTTGGTCTCGATTGGGAGCGCATTAATGACTTGGGTGATAAGGATAAACTAGCTTTCGGCGAAACTGACGTAGATACCTTTACACTGTCTGCTAAGTATACTTTCTAAACTGCTTCAATTTTATATATGCTTTGCTGCCAAAGGATGGTGGCAGCAGTTTACTGCTAAAAATTATTCTTAAAAGCATCAGCATCTTCTATAAGAAAAGCACCATATGTTTAGCATCATATGATTTCTGTCCTAGACGGAGTGCATCTCGCTCAAACGCAAATGTTTCAAATCCATATTTTTGATAGAGTTTAATGGCCGATGTGTTTTCGGAAATAACAACAAGCTGAAGTTGTGATAAGTCATTAAGCTGTTTGGCTTCATCTATTATCCTTTCAAGTAAGCGTTTGCCAATACCATTATTTTGAAAGGGTTTATTAACATAAAACCCTGAAATCATACCTTTATGAGATCTTTTTAGATAATCTTGTCGGCTAACACCTGCAGTACCTACTAATGTAAGTCCATTAAACGCACCAATGATAAAAGACTGGTTGCTTGGGGTAATTTTATTGGCAAAATAACCGAGTGGTTGAGAGAGTTCGTTGTCAAAACTTTGCGCAAAGGATTCTGGGCATGCCCGCAAGGCAGTGAGTCGAATTTGTTTATACTGCTCTGCATCATTACGATTCAATACCCTAATATCCATATTGTTTCTCCGTTAAGGGTTTTGCCCTTCTTTAATTGGTATATCTACATTGCTTTATTTATGGTGCTGGTTTTTAGTTTGCTGAGCAATAGGAAATACACTACATGTTGTATTAGAAAAGGTTGGTATTTTAGACTAAAGGCTGGTGAATTAACACTGAACTGTTTGCCGCAAGGATGCGGCAACCAAGCTTCCAAGGATGGATTTACAGCGTGTTCAGTGTAATTCACTAGCCTTAGGTGTCGATCGTTTATTTTCCAATATAAAAAAAGCCGAAGTCAAAGACTTCGGCTTTAGTCTAAAAAATATGCGTTTAAACGTATATTTTTACAGGGCTTTCAGAATAGCTTCAACACTTTCTTTGGCATCCCCAAACAGCATACGCGTATTCTGTTTGAAGAACAGCGGGTTTTGAACACCAGCATAACCGGTAGCCATGGAGCGCTTAAATACGATGACTTGGTGCGCATTCCAAACTTCCAGTACAGGCATACCTGCAATAGGGCTTGCAGGGTCTTCAGCCGCAGAAGGGTTTACAGTATCGTTTGCGCCAATCACCAAGACTGTATCTGTTTCAGGAAAGTCTTCATTAATTTCATCCATTTCCAAAACAATGTCATAAGGCACTTTGGCTTCTGCCAGCAAGACATTCATATGGCCTGGCAAACGACCTGCAACAGGGTGGATACCAAACCGGACGTTAACGCCCTTTTCACGAAGCTTCTGGGTGATTTCGTATACGGGGTATTGTGCTTGCGCAACAGCCATACCATAGCCAGGAGTGATAATGACAGACTTGGAATCCTTAAGCATTTCTGCCACTTCTTCTGCAGATGTGGCTACATACTCGCCCTGCTCTTCACCGTCACCCAATACGGTACCACTTTCAGTACCAAAGCCACCCGCAATTACACTGATAAAAGAGCGGTTCATCCCTTTACACATAATATAAGACAGGATGGCACCTGAGGAACCGACTAGTGCACCGGTTACAATCAGCAGGTCATTGGCGAGCATAAAGCCTGCTGCAGCTGCAGCCCATCCTGAATAAGAGTTCAGCATGGATACAACGACAGGCATATCCGCTCCACCAATAGAGGCTACTAAATGCCAGCCAAAAGCCAAGGCAATAATTGTCATCAGAATCAGTGAGAAGGTAGCGCTATCACTGTTGACGAAGTTGAGCATTAACAGAATGGATACAATAACACCAGCCAGGTTAAGCTTGTGCTTGTGAGGTAATGACAGCGGACGTCCACTCATAATGCCCCGTAACTTTGCAAATGCTACGATTGAGCCTGTAAACGTCACTGCACCAATAAATACCCCAAGGAAAATTTCACTTAAGTGAATGGTTAACATGGCACCTTCCATAGGAGGGTGATCCAAGTAACTGTTGTAACCAACCAATACCGCAGCCAAGCCAACAAAACTATGTAGCATGGCTACCAGCTCAGGCATTTCAGTCATTTGCACCTTTTTGGCCAGATGCAAACCAATGGCAGCACCAATCACCATTGTCACGATAATGGTGCCCATGCCTGACACTTCAGGGTTGCCAATGGTAGCCAGTAAGGCAATGGCCATACCGACCATACCATAGATATTCCCCTGCTTAGCTGTTTCCTGCTTACTCAGGCCCGCTAAGCTGAAGATAAATAAAACGGCAGCAACAATATATGCTGCACTGATAAAACCTTGTGACATTATTGGGCCCCTTACTTACGAAACATTTTAAGCATGCGCTGTGTGACAAAAAATCCACCGAATATATTAATGGTGGCTATGAGAACAGCAATGGCCGAGAAAAACCAAACCAGTCCGTTATCACTGGAGACTTGAAGTAAAGCCCCAACAATGATGATGCCACTAATGGCGTTGGTGACGCTCATAAGGGGAGTGTGTAATGCATGGGTAACATTCCAAATCACGTGATAGCCAACAATACAGGCCAGCACAAACACGGTGAAGTGGGATAAGAAGGCAGCAGGTGCTGCACTGGCAATCCAGCCAAATACTAATGCTCCAACAGCCAGCGCAATATGCTTACGTTTGGATGATTTTGGTTCTGGTGCTTTTTCAACAGGGGCAACGGCTTCTTGCGCTTTAGGTTGCGGTTGGGCACTGACTTTAACTGGTGGTGGTGGCCAAGAGATATTACCTTCTTTAACCACCGTGACAGAACGAATCACCTGGTCATCAAAGTTTATGGAAATATTGCCATCTTGATGTGGACACAGCAGTTTAGTCAGATTCACCAGGTTGGTACTGTACAGCTGTGAAGATTGATTAGGTAAACGGCCTGGCAGGTCGGTATAACCTATAATACGTACATCATTATCCGTAGTGACCAGTTGATCTGCCTGGGTTAACTCACAGTTCCCACCTGTTGCAGCCGCTAAGTCAACCACCACACTGCCTGGCTTCATGAGCTTAACCATGTCCGCAGTAATAAGCTTAGGTGCTGGTTTACCAGGAATGAGTGCGGTAGTGATGATAATATCGACTTCTGCTGCCTGTTGGCTGAAAAGCTCCATTTCTGCCTTAATAAAGGCTTCACTCATTTCTTTGGCGTAACCATCTGTTGAAGAACCGTCTTCTTCAACATGCAGTTCAAGGAACTCGCCACCCATACTTTCAACTTGCTCTTTTACTTCAGGGCGAGTATCAAATGCGCGGACAATCGCTCCTAGACTGCTTGCGGTACCAACAGCAGCCAACCCCGCAACACCCGCACCAATCACCAGTACTTTAGCTGCGGGTACTTTGCCTGCTGCAGTAATTTGTCCGGTAAAAAAGCGACCAAACTGGTGAGAAGCTTCGACAACGGCACGATAGCCCGCAATATTAGCCATTGAACTAAGGGCATCGAGGGCTTGCGCTCTGGAAATCCGAGGCACAGCATCCATCGCTAATACATTAATGCCTTTTGCCGCTAATTTTTCCAATAATGACTCATTTTGTGCAGGCCAGATAAAACTGACCAAGGTTTGTCCCGGTTTTAGATAACTGATTTCATCTTCGGGAGTTTCTTGTGGTGCATTAACTTTGAAAATAATTTCCGCTTGCCAGGCTTCTTTCTGACTGACAATACTGGCGCCTGCCTCTTCGTAAGCACTGTCTGTAAAGCTGGCTAATTTTCCTGCGCCTTCAGCCACACAGACTGTAAAGCCAAGTTTAATTAGCTGCTGAACGGTTTTGGGGGTAGCAGCTACCCGAGTTTCGTTGGCAAATATTTCTTTGGGAATTCCGATAAGCATGGTCTATTCAATTATCTCATTAACCGGTTAATTTACCTCTGTACGCCAACGCATTGCGATAGCGACACGCATTAGGTCAAAAAATCAACCACTATCAACGGCTGATGTGACTGTCGTTTGATACGTACGGCATGTTAGCCTATGGCATTATTTGTCTTAGATATATTCATACACTGCTTATTGTACCCGTCTCGTTTTATGATATTGCTCAGTATTATAAATCCTGAGAAATGCGCTCTGCCCTTTTAAGACATTACTATTTGACGACACAGATTGTCAGTTTACAGCGTGGTAGACTTGAATAGTAAAATAACGGCTCATGTCGTTAGTATGACAATGATGCCAAAAAACCAAATTTAAGACTATTATAAACTGCCCGTTGGTTACACCTATTTACAAATTTAGCTGCCATGTCGGTGATATACCGTCTTAACAGAGCAGACTAGCCCCGCTAAAAACCTTCATGTTGGGTATAGTGTGTCAAATTACGCTGTTGTAACACAGTGTTTATGCTGACTCCTATTGATATAGCATGAATTACCCAGCAGATCTTGATGTAAGTCATTATTGATAACAATTAAAGACGGCTAGTGCAATATCTACTAAATAGTGTTGAATGATTTTGGTCATGGTTCTTGTAAGTCAGGTAATGCACGTTCGATGACCAAAGCGGCCTGATTTTCCTGGTAATTTCTTACATTGTTTATCTGTACTTAAGCCTGTTCTGTTATTCCTGAAACATCGCATACTAATTAGCTGAATAAGGAAGATTCTTCAGGATAAGAATTAATGATGCAATTAATCAAAAGACATATGCCTCGTAAGGGGTATTTCGCTAAATCCCTACTTTTAAGTGTGGTTTGTAGTTTACTGCTCAGTGTGACGGTGCCAAGCTGGGCTAAATCATGGCAATTAGTATCTGTTTACTTGGGTGATGCTCGTCATCACAACTTGCTCACTGAATTTGTTCATGGCATGGAGTCGCTGCCAAGCACCCGGATCAAGGTAGATCTTTTTGATAAATGCAGTTTGATTCCAGATAAAAATATATTAACCAGCGTTACAAAAAATGATATCCAACTGGCTGAAATATTAATGGCGGAGCTGGAGCATGAAGATCCGCTGTTTGGCTTGGACAATATTCCTTTTTTAGCAACTGATTTATCAGAAGCACAACAGCTATGGGAAATTTCCAGAGAGCAAGTAGAGCAACGGCTTGCTAACTTAGGCCTTCACCTGTTATTAGTCGCGCCCTGGCCACCGCAGGGTATTTTTACCGTTCAACCTATAGCCTCGCTAGTTGATCTACGAGGGGGAAAGCTGAGGACTTATTCGACCGAAACGGCTCTACTCGCTCGTTATCTTGGGGCTGAGTCTGTTCATGTGCCGCACGAACATCTACGTGAGTCCTGGTTAACAGGACAGTTGGATGCCATGATTACATCGCCAGTGACGGCTGTGACCCAGCAAGCCTGGGAGTATATAAAATATTATTATGATATTCAGGCGTGGGTGCCGAAAAATATGCTCGTGATTAATCAAGCATCATGGCAGAGTTTGAGTGACCAGGAGCGAAAAACTTTAACCAAGCTGGCTAAGCGACTGGAAGTACGCGCCTGGCAAAGTATGCAACTACATATTCAGCAAGCAATAGTTGCTATGCAAAAAAATGGCATTCAAGTGGTATCGCCAAATCCAAAGTTGGTTGCTCAATTAAGACATATAGGTCATTTAATGACAGCACGCTGGGCAAGGAATGCTGGACAGGTGGGGCGTGAAATACTGGGTACCTATCGAAAATACCATAAGCACGAGTAATGATTCGGTGGGTTAAGAATCATTTGGTGGTTTAAGCAACCATATCAGGGTTAGGCAGAGTTGGTGGTGCTTGGAAAATCGATCAGAACCTTTTTGCTACCTCGTTGCAGGGCGTGTTGGAATGCGCGCTGAAATTGCTGGAAGGGGTAACGTGCTTCGATGAGCAGCTCAGTATCCAGACTATGTTGTTCCAGAAATGCAAGGGCAGCACTCATTTGTCCACAGCGAGAGCCAATCAGTTTAATTTCATTAACAACAAGTTGAGCTAGGTTTACTTCCGTTAACTGGTTACTGGTCGTTTTTAGAACAATGGTGCCGCGAGGCGCAACGACAGCCAGGGCCATATCCAGCCCATTTGGACGGCCTGTGGCTTCAATGACAACAGAAAAATATTGTTGATATTGCTGGAGTAGCTGGTTGGTGTTTTTAAATTCCAGCAGTTCTGTTTTTATCCCATGATGTGCTGCAATAGCCAGTTTATTGGAGTGTTTGCCAATTAGCACCAGATTTGGAAACTGCTCTTTTAGGGCCAAGCTAATGAGTAAACCAAGTTTACCATCGCCCATAACAGCAATAGGGTTATTCTCGGATATCTGTAACTGGGACTTGATAGCCAAAGCCGCAGCCAGTGGCTCTGTGAACACTGCAACATGATCTGGAATATGGTCTGGTACACCGTAAAGGTTGCTTAGTGGCACAGTAAATAGTTCGGCAAAAACACCGTCCTTGTGTTTAATACCGAGTACTTGGCGATGGTGGCAGTGATGAGGATCATTTTGCTGGCAACTGGGACAGTCACCACAGCCAATATTGATATCCACCACGACACGTTTACCTACCCAATCTGATTTGGCTGGGCAAGCCACAACTTCAGCTACACACTCATGTCCAGGAATACCTTGAAAGTGGTAGTACCCGTTAAAAAGCTCGATGTCAGTTTGACAAATACCTGCTACAAGGGGGCGTAATAAGGCTTCATTTGGTGATGGTTCTGGGTCAGGGGGAGAAACCAGCATAATTTGTTGATCATTAAATAAGACCGCCTTCATTCACGACACCCTCATGGTTGGCTACAGTAACTTACACTGAGCTGTTTGCCTCATAGCTTATCGATTATAGATGAAATTTTAGAAAGTAAATGGTTCCAAAAAATTGAAAAATGCAAGTTGGTCTGATGAATAACACCATCCGGGAAGGACTTATGAGTTTTTTAGTGTTAAGACTACTTAATACCATTTTATTAAACATCCGTGTTTGACTAGCAGACTGATGTTACAATAACTGTCATAAAATTGTCAGTTAATTATGCGGCAAGTTGAGTATATTTTGCTACCCGTTTATTTTCTATAAAATAATTAGTACACGCTAAGTGCTAAAGGAGAATAACATTGACTGTACAGCTTAGTGCATTACAAGGTGATATTACCCAGCTTTCGGTTGATGCAATTGTTAATGCGGCCAACAGCAGTTTATTAGGCGGAGGTGGAGTTGATGGCGCAATTCATCGCTCAGCAGGGCCAGAGCTGGTAGCCGCGTGCCGGTTGCTCAATGGATGTAAAACTGGACAGGCAAAAATTACCCCTGGCTTTCACCTACCTGCTCACTATGTTATTCATACCGTTGGTCCAGTATGGAATGGTGGGCAAGCAAATGAAGATGTATTACTTGCAAGTTGTTACCGAGAAAGTTTACAGCGAGCTTGTGAAAATAAACTTAAATCAGTTGCTTTTCCCGCAATAAGTACAGGGATTTATGGGTTCCCCAAACAGCCTGCGGCAACAATTGCTGTGCAAACAGTGCAGCAGCATTGTGCAGAAAAGCCTGGTTCATTAGAAAAAATAATATTTTGTTGCTTTAGTAAAGAGGATTTAGCAATCTACCAGGCGTTATTAATGTAGAATTTATTGTGGATAACAGGCGTCTTGCACTCAGTGAGTGTTGTCACCCACTGATTTTAAACGACGCTGGTTGTGTTTTTGGCTTATCAGCTATTTAAAGGTGCTTTTCAGCCAAAGATGTTTTTTCAGTCAAAGGTAATTTTTCAGCAGAAACAACGGCGCCATTTTCGTCAGCATACACATAATTACCTGGTTGAATACTGGCTCCGGCGAAGTTTATGTTCAGTTGTTTTTGCCCTTCCCCACGTCGAATAGATTTTCGAGGATGTGCTGCTAATGCCATAATTCCGATAGGTAATGTTGATAAGATCGTAACATCCCGAACGCAGCCATAAATAATGATTCCAGCCCAGCGATTTTCTACAGCACATGTTGCAATTTGATCACCTAGCAAAGCACAGCGCATTGAACCACCACCATCAACCACTAACACTTTGCCTGTACCTGGTTCTGCCAAGGTTGATTTGACAGTGCTATTGTCTTCGAAGCATTTTGCAGTAACAATTTCCCCGAAAAAAGCAGTTTGTCCACCAAAATGCTTTAAAGCTGGAGATATCACTTGAAGTAATGTGTCGTATTGATCACATAGATCAGGTGTTGAAAAAAGCACGACTTTATCCTTTTATGGCACAAACTTTATTATTTTATAGTGCTCATTTCCTCTGCTTAAGCGTAAACAGAGGAAATGATATGAGCAAATTAATTAGGGCCTGTTAACACTATTTGAATCACCACTGCCGTAGACTATTTTTTCGCCTAGCAAGGCACAAGGAATGCCGTGTAGTCATTCTACATAAGTGACTTGTAACACCGCTAGGTGGAAAAATAATCACGGCCCGAAGGGTTATGACGGTAAAAGCACTACTCGTTGTTGCTCATTGTTTATTTAGAACCACTAAACTTCACGCTTCGCGCCTAGATTAGCGCTTTTACCGCCATAACAGTGATATTCAAATTGTGTTAACAGGCCCTAGGCGGGGGTGGCTACTTTTTCTGCCAAATAAAACCAGGTGTTTAACACTGAATCAGGGTTGAGTGAAATGGTTTCAATCTGTTGATCCATCAGCCACTTGGCTAAATCGGGATGATCTGAAGGGCCTTGCCCACAGATACCAATATATTTATTTTGCCGGCGACATGCCTCAATAGCCAATTGCAGTAAATGCTTAACGGCAGGATTGCGTTCATCAAACAAATGAGCGATCAGGCCGGAGTCACGATCCAGTCCTAAGGTCAACTGGGTCATATCATTAGAGCCAATGGAAAAGCCATCAAAGTACTGTAAGAAGTCATCCGCTTGCAGTGCATTACTTGGTAATTCACACATCATAATGACTTTTAGTTGATGTTCTCCCCTGCGTAGTCCATTTGCCGCCAGTAGTTCTGTTACGCGGCGGGCTTCACCTACTGTTCTTACAAAGGGCACCATGACCGCCACATTGGTTAAACCTCGTTGCTCCCTTACCCGTTTTAAGGCAGCACACTCCATTTCAAAACAATCACGGAAACTGTCGGCAATGTAACGAGAAGCACCGCGAAAACCTAGCATGGGGTTTTCTTCTTTAGGCTCAAATAACTCACCGCCAATCAGATTTGCATACTCGTTGGATTTAAAATCAGATAAACGCACAATGACAGGCTTTGGATAAAAAGCAGCTGCGATGGTGGCAATACCTTCTGTAAGTTTCTCAATATAAAAGCTCACAGGACTATCGTAGCCGGCAATACGCTCGTGAATCGCCTGGCGAATATCACCAGGTAAGTCTGGCATATTGAGCAGTGCTTTAGGATGAATACCAATCATACGGTTAATAATAAATTCTAGGCGCGCAAGCCCAACTCCAGCATTGGGTATGGCCTGAAAATCAAACGCACGATCTGGATTACCGACGTTCATCATTAACTTAAATGGCAGTGGTGGCATGGCATCAACAGTACTTTGTTGTACTTCATAAGCCAGCTCGCCCTGATAAACAAAACCTGTATCCCCTTCTGCGCAAGAAACAGTCACAGCTTGTCCTGTCTTGAGTAACTCGGTGGCATTTCCACAGCCAACTACTGCTGGAATACCCAGCTCTCGCGCAATAATCGCTGCGTGACACGTACGGCCACCCCGATCTGTGATAATTGCTGAAGCCCGTTTCATGATCGGCTCCCAATCGGGGTCTGTCATGTCTGCAACCAGTACATCACCAGGCTTAACTTCATGCATTTGGTCGAGACTTTTGATAACGCTGACAGGACCTGCACCAATACGCTGACCAATACTACGCCCTTCCATTAACACATGGCCTTGTTCTTTTAAAAGGTAGCGCTCAATAATGGCGGTTTCAGACTGACTTTGAACGGTTTCAGGGCGGGCTTGGACAATAAAAAGCTCACCTGTTATGCCATCTTTTGCCCACTCAATATCCATAGGACAACCATAATGATTCTCAATAATGAGGGCTTGCTGGGCGAGTTCCAGAACATCTTCATCGGTTATGCAAAACTGTTGACGGCGCTGCTCATCAACGGGCTGAGTGCTAAGAGAATCATGAACAGTACCATTGTGGTTGTACACCATTTCAATCGCTTTTTGACCTAGGTTGCGACGTAATATTGCATGATGTCCAGTGCGCAGGGTGGGCTTGTGAATATAAAATTCATCAGGGTTAACAGCTCCCTGAACAACCGTTTCACCTAGCCCATAGCTGGCTGTCAGGAAAATTACGTCACGAAAGCCTGACTCCGTATCAAGGGTAAACATAACCCCTGAAGCACCTGTTTCACTGTGCACCATTTGTTGTATACCAACAGATAGCGCAACGTGGCGGTGGTCAAATCCTTTGTGCACGCGATATGCAATAGCGCGATCGTTGTACAACGAGGCAAATACCTCTTTTACCGCATGTAAAATATTGCTGGTGCCGCGAATATTAAGAAATGTCTCTTGTTGGCCAGCAAACGAGGCATCGGGCAAATCTTCTGCTGTTGCTGAAGAGCGCACGGCAACAGAGAGGTCGGTATGATGTTGTTGAAGTATGGCAATGGCTTCTTCTAAGGTCGCCTGAAACTCTGCAGGAAACGGTGTCTCTGTAATCCACTGTCTTATAGTTTGCCCTGCTTTGGCTAGTGCTTGAACATCATCAACATCAAGTTGATCAAGTAAAGCATTGATGCGCTGGTCAAGTCCTTGTTGGCTTAGAAAGTCACGATAAGCCTCAGCTGTCGTTGCAAATCCATCTGGAACTTTTACCCCAGCACTGCTTAAAGCGGAGATCATCTCACCAAGAGAGGCATTTTTGCCTCCCACCAGTGGTATATCATTGACACCCAGTTGGGTAAAGGGAATAACGTATTTATTCACTCAGTCAGTCTCCAGTGTCGATACCTTATGGTTTATTAGTAAAACGCTAGGGTTTTTATCGTACAGAAAGTATTATTTGTTTTTAGGTATACTTTAAAAACACGTATGGCTTAGCTTTCACATTAAAAAAACGTTTTTTAAACAGTACGTCTATCTTTCAAAAAATACATCTATAGGGCACATGGCTTTTTTAAATTATCTGTATGTTCTGCTTGCTGTGTATGAATTCGTCATATTATTGCCATAAAACTATATGGTTTGATGGCTTGATATATCAATTAAACCAGCAGTTCGTAAACATTGGTTAAACACTATCATGAAAGTTAACATTTTTAAAACAAAGAAAAGGCGTAAAAATGTTAGTGAAAAATGTTTATTTTCGAATTGAGACGAATAACATAATCAGCACCAACCCTGCTGGAGTTAGTAAACGACGCTCAATAAGTATGTATTATTAAGCGTAAGAAATGCCATCACAGTGTTTGTTCTACAAAAAGAGTTGCTACAAAATAATAGTGAACATCTTTACTTAAGGGAACATCAATTAAAACTAAACCTGCAGCATAAAAATAATATACCGCATGGCTTGTCATGTTTTAGTTGCGTCACGTATACTCGATGCCACTGAGTATTCCCGCTGCATAGCTTGCTTCATTCGTTCAAAAGTGTGGGATTTTGCTTTAAATCAAGCATAAATAACGTTGGGAGAACACCAACATGGTAAAGCGCTGTGTGTTTTTTATATCTGACGGTACTGGAATAACAGCAGAAACCTTGGGTCATAGTTTGTTGACACAATTTAATCGAGACCAGTTTAGCTATAAAACATTTCCGTATATCGATACCGTAGAGAAAGCCCAGCAGATTGTTAAGCAAATAAAACAATATGCCCATCAGGCAGAACAGCGACCCTTAATTTTCTCAACCATCGTCAATGAAGCTGTAATTCAAGTGTTAAGTGCGCTAGATGCTTTTATGATTGACTGTTTTTCTGCATTTTTAACCCCTCTTGAACAAGAGCTGCAACAGCCCTCTAATCATAGTATTGGACAAAATCGTGTTATTGATGCTGACCCCCGTTATCATCAGCGTATTACTGCAGTTCATTTTGCTTTAGATTTTGATGATGGTGCGAAAACCTATGCTTATGACCAAGCAGATGTCATTTTAATTGGTGTATCTCGCTGTGGGAAAACACCAACTTGCTTATATCTCGCCTTACAATATGGTATTAATGCAGCTAACTATCCGTTAACAGAAGAAGATTTGGATAATCAACGACTACCAGGGCTGTTGTTGAGTCACAAAGATCGTCTTTTTGGATTGACGATTGACGCGGAGCGTTTAGCCGCCATTCGGCATGAACGCCGACCTGATAGCCGATATGCTTCCATTAAACAGTGCCGGCAGGAGGTCAATGAAGTCGAGGCATTAATGCAAGAAGCTCACGTGCCCTTTATTAATACAACACAGTTTTCGATCGAAGAAATTGCTACTCGAGTGCTATCTCTTACGGGTATTCAACGACAATTTTAAAAAAACTATTAAGTTGCTCGTAGGGTTGGTTGTTATCCAGTTTATTATTGTCCATCGTTACTGAAAACAGCGTAATTTATCCTCCCATGTCAGAAAGCCTTACCTGGCTTCTGACATTATCGGGACTCTTGGCTCATGATCTATAAATCACCCTACTCTAGACCCTAGCATCTAACCATTGTGTTAATTTCAATCTTAGTGGTTATGCATGAATTTACTTGTAAGAGTGCTTATATGTCTACGTTGAGAAGGTTAGCATAATGCCTGTACTGCTTTTCTGCTTATAAAGCGCTAACAATAGTTTTGATAAACAATTTAAAACATGAAAAGGTATAGTTTTTTCAAACTAATCAGATCAGTTATTTCAGCACGCTTTGTAAACCAATTGACTCCCAAAGAGGTTCCAATATACCAGCCTTTTCCATATCTTCAAGTAGAGTGTTGATCTCTTCGATTGAAGGCTTTATACCTTTGCGAATAATAATAGTATGATTATACTCTTGATCGTAATGGTTGGATCGAATGAATTTATTTCTCATATGCTGATTGTTTTTTAAGTATTGATTAAAAAAAGACTCTGTGATGACAGCAATATCTCCTCTATCTTTAACTCGACTTTGGCCATTTAGAGGCTAAGGCATTGCAGGTAGAGCAATACTGTTAATGGTTATAACCTGAATTAACTCATGTCAAACAAAAACCATGATATGAAGTAATTCTAACCTATTGCTTCTAATAGCTTATTTTTAGCTGTCAGGTGTATCCAATAATGGCCAAAGTCGAGATGAAATCTTTCTTTTAAGAATGATTGATCAGAATTAAAATCGGCAAATCCATAATGGTAGCCTAACATGCCAATCATTCTTTTTTGCTCAAACTCTTTAAAGTAGCTTTGAGTACGGTCAGGTTTTGCTAGTGCAACATAGATCTCTCCTCCTTTAAGATAGACCTTTGAAACATCCACAGGGAACCCTTCCCAGCCCCACTTATAGTTGTCAAACATGGACATTTCAAATAACCCATTTTTAAAAGCTTTATGCCTTCGTACAGAGGTCGTCATAATAAAAGTAAAGTGATAGGTATCTTGAAAATTATTCATTAACTCCATCATATCGATGGCAATGCCACTTGGTGGATCAGTGTCTAATACGAAGGGTTCAAAGGGGGACATAGAAATACGTACAGTAATTTCTGCAGACAATTTGAAGCTTATAAAACACAGAGTGAAAATAAAATGAGCTAACAGTAAATATCGCTTTAGACGAGTCATGCGTACTAGCGCTACCTTAAATGTGAGCTATTTATACCCTTCACGAATGATTTCTAGGTTTTGTTATCTTATCTCCTCACTCCAATCACCTATTAATACAGGCTCATGGGGCTTCGTCACTCGATGGCTGCACCTAAAAACCATTCGTATTGGGTATAGAAGATAAAGTTTTATGTTATTTGTCTAGCACATGTCTGCGGCTATATCCAGTATGAGCATTTACTTCATTACTTATCTAATACGCAATATTTGATCAACCAGTAAAAGAGCGCGATTAATAATGATTAACTTTAATCTCTTCCTTTGTCAGGTTTTTTTTGTGTTTAGTGAGTTTTTAAAGTTTTCACTTAACTATTTGTTTAAATTATTTACGTTTTTGTCTGTTTATTTTTGTTGAAAACTTTTGTTTTACAATTATACAAACAGTTAAAAAGCGAAGAGTATCTTAAAGCTGAGCGATAGTGCTTGTTTCTATAAAAAAATAACCATAGTATTTGAGTGGTTTTATTTTTTTTGCACAACAACTGATGCATATAAGGATATTGATATACGTCAATAGTTGCTACTGTACAAACTGAATGGTGATCTATTTAAAAACAAGGTAAATTAATATGAAATGGAAAATAAAACATTTATGTGCTGTTTCAGCCATTTTGGGGGTAGTATTTGGTAGTGTAACTCAGGTTAGTTATGCGAATACATGTGCAGGAATAAAAGTAACAAATTCATTTTTAAATGTAAGGACTGGTCCTGGAACAAATTATGAAAAAATAGGAACAATGCACAGCGGTGAGCACTATGTAGCAACAGGAAAGGTATCTGGACCTTGGAAAGAAGTATGGTTTGATGGGGGAAAAGCACGTTGGGTTTATAGTCAATCATATACTACTGCAGCAACGGTTAACTGTGATGTAGTATCAACAGCTGCATTAAATGTACGTTCAGGTCCTGGTACAAACTATCGTTTAGTAGGAACTGCGCCAAGTGGTTCATATTGGACCGTTATTGGAACTGATGGCGTGTGGAAAAAGATCTGGTATGCGAGTGAAGCGCGTTGGGTTCATGGTGGGTACTTGGGTGATGCAAACTCAAATACCGTTATTCAGGTGAAAAGCTTTAATATTAATAAGAATGCAGCTAATACTTCAAGTCGGTTTGTTTCAGTTTTCAGTACCTATTCAGGATCAACACCGACAATGTACCGTATCAGTGAGAAAAGTGATTTTTCTGGTGCAGTTTGGAAAGCATATGTAGACAAAATATCATTTACATTATCTGCAGGTAGTGGAACTAAAACAGTCTATTTTCAAGTAAAAAATAAACAAGGCCGCTTATCCAATGTGATTTCAGACAGTATTAAGTATAAGGCTAGCACTTCTTCACAAGGCTTTAGTATTAAACGAAGTGATTTTTTTACTAAGTTTCGTGCAACGTTTGGTCGGTTGTCACAAAGTCAGGTTGACGGTATAAACTATCTTTTAGCTAATATGGAAAAAGATAAGCGCCCTGCTATCAAAGATAAAACTGTATGGATGCGTCAAATTGCTTATATGTTTGCAACGACAAAGCATGAAGTTGCCAATACCTACAAGCCTATTACAGAGTATGGTAATGTAAACTGTCGTAGATATGATGGTGGTTGTACCTATAAAGGTAGAGGGTATGTTCAGCTTACCCATAAGTATAATTATAAAAAAATGTCATCTGTTGTTGGAGTGGATTTAGTTGCAAACCCTACAAAAGCATTGCAACCTGATATTGCCTATACGGTGATGTCCTATGGAATGTTTTATGGAATCTTTACTGGGAAAAAGCTAGGCAGTTATATTAAGTCAGGTAAAACAGACTATGTTAATGCTCGTAGAGTCGTAAATGGTCTAGATAAAGCTAGTTTACTAGCAGGTTATGCGAAGAGCTTCCAAAAAATAATGGAAGCTTCGATAGTAGCACTTTAAAGATCTAATAGTTCCAGTATTTTAATAGGTATGCAGTTTAATAGGTAGTAATATCCCTATTATCAGGGTTTTATAAGTGCTAGCTGAGCAGTATCACTATACATTGGTATTGTCTCCGTTGGTTTAGGCTTAGCAAGCCTTTCAGAAATACTGTATACCATCAGTGAAAAGTACATATTGCATGCAATACCCTTGTTATGCATTGATAATTTAAGGTGATTTTCAATGAAAAAAAACGCAATTTTCATTGGCGCGCTAGCTGGGGGAGCATTATTAGCTGGTGGTTACTTTTTTTTCTCATCATCTGTTTCGAAGGAAAATTATACTGAGCTATCAGTAAGTAACATGCCAGCTGAACAGATAAATCCCAAAAGTGTTTCGACGCAAGCTATAAAGGAAACACAATCTGGAAAGCATATTAGTAAGGAACGTTCAGTACAGCCTTCTACTGTTATGTCTGAGCAAGAGATATTAGAGGAGGCACCTATTGAAACATCTCCTTATGACCGAGCTAACGCAACCGTTGATAATTTACGATTATTACTTGCTGAAGAAGAAAGCTCAGAAAAACAAGGTGAAATTCAGTCTATTTTACAGTCGCTGTTGGAAAATGCAGAACAAGATGCTTCCGCACTTTCCAGTATTATTGATAACTACCGGTTAGATCCAAGCTCAGAAATGGGGGCTCATTTACAATCTGTATTAGCTGAAATAAAAGACCCAGAAGTTGAAGCTGCCGCAATCGATTTGGTAAAAAGTGGAAGTCCAGAAAACCAGATAGCTGGACTTGATCTATTAGCTCAGCTAAATATTCCTAGTGAAAGTACATACAATCTTACCCGTGATATTCTTGCAGCGAATGATAACCCCGAAGTTTTGATGTCTGCATTAAATGCAATGCCAGTTATTCCTTTGCCCGCTCAGGATGCACAAGAGGCAATGCAACAATTATCGACCTTAGCCAGGTCAAGTGCAGATAGTGGTGTGAGGTCAGCAAGTATTTTTAAAATAGGCCAGTGGGCAAAAGATGAGAATGATTTAAGCCCAGTTGTTGGAATCTTGCAAAAATCGAATGATCCTGATGATCGTATAAGTGCAATTATGGCTATACAGGAAAGTAATGTTGTTTCTGATCAATTACGTTACACGTTAGCGCAACTGATGAGTAATAAAAAAGAGCTATGGGAAGTCAGGCGAATGGCTGCGGAGTCTTTAACACGATTTAAAATGTCATCTAAAGAATATGCAGCCTATCAAACGTTTCTTAAAGAGCAAGGTGATATTGCTGAAGGCAATTGAGCTGATAAAACGATTAATTTTTTGGTGATTATACCCTCTGCGAAGGATATAACTGTTGCCAGAAGAACGTAGCAGTAATGCCCTGTTAAAACTCGGTATTTTTGAGAGAAAATGGCTTTTAACCTTTGCTTTAACTTTAACTATCAAGGCTATCCGCACTGTCTTAGCCGCTGCTTTGACGGACAGGGTACGGTGCCGTAAGAGCAAAAAACACAACAGTCTCCTGGCTTGGGACGCATCATAAATTTGCAGGATTCACAGGGTAGAAACCACTGGCAGGCATTGGTGGGCATAAACCCGGCTTGTTTATGACCGCATTGGGGACAGGTGATAATGGATTCTCGAGTGACAGGTGGCTCAACCATCATGAGTAAACCTCTAACAACATAATTACTACAATAGCACTGGAGGACGTTGGTCTTCCCTTTAGTTTAGTTAGTATTTATTGGCATGTTATTTTTTCTTGGCAGATTTTGTTTGCCAGCCTGTGTTTTTATCAGGCTGGCGTGTTATTTATGTTTACTTTTATCTAAATCATCAGTAAATCCATAAAGGTGTTAACGGGAGTACGCTCTAATTGCTGTTGGTCATTACATAAATCATAAATTTTCTTCACGCGCATTTTAGGGAAGCGAGTGGCTAAGTTTTCTCTGAACTTCTCTTCAAGTAATGGAATCCCCTCTTTTCGACGACGTTGATGGCCAATAGGATATTCAACCGTAATTTGTTCAGTTGCAGAACCATCCGTAAAAAATACCTGTACGGCATTGGCTATCGAACGTTTATCGGCTTCCAGATACTCTCGACTAAAACGCTGGTCTTCGATGATAGCCATTTTTTGGCGGAGTTTATCAATTTCAGGGTGTGCATTGTGGAAGCTATCCTCATAATGCTCAGCTTGTAAGCTGCCGGTTATTAACGGTACCGCTATCATATACTGGAGGCAGTGATCGCGGTCGGCTGGGTTATTTAAAGGCCCCATTTTACTAATAATACGAATTGCCGATTCGTGAGTGTGAATAACAATTTTCTCAATGTCATTAATGCGATGTTTAACGTGGGGATGAAGTTTCAGAGCAGCTTCGACAGCGGTTTGGGCATGAAATTCGGCAGGGAAGGATATTTTAAACAGCACATTTTCCATAACATAGCTATGAAGTGGTTGTGCCAGTTGCAGAGGTTCTCCCTTGAAAAGTACATCCTGGAAGCCCCACTTAGGTGCAGACAATACACTGGGGTAGCCCATCTCTCCTCTTAAGACAATATCTGCGAGACGTACAGCACGCGATGTGGCATCCCCAGCAGCCCAGGATTTTCGTGAACCTGCGTTGGGTGCATGACGGTATGTGCGCAATGCCTGTCCATCAAGCCAAGCATGTGATAATGCATCAATAACCTGTTCCCGTGTACCACCCAGCATATGAGTTATGACTGCGGTTGATGCAACTTTGACTAAGAGTACATGATCTAGCCCAACCCGGTTAAAACTATGGTTTAGCGCAAGCACTCCCTGAATTTCGTGGGCCTTAATCATTGCTGTAAGTACATCATGCATGGTTAATGGTGCTTGACCCTGGCTAATACGTTGCTGGGAAATATAATCGGCGACAGCCAAGATACCACCTAAATTGTCCGAGGGGTGTCCCCACTCTGCTGCAAGCCAAGTATCATTAAAGTCCAGCCAGCGAATGATACAGCCAATATCCCAGGCGGCTTTCACGGGGTCTAATCTAAACGAGGTTCCAGGTACCCGAGCGCCATTGGGGACAATAGTACCTTCCACTATAGGGCCAAGGAGTTTGCTGCACTCTGGAAAACGCAGTGCCAATAGCCCGCAGCCCAGAGTATCCATAAGACAATGACGCGCAGTAGTATAAGCGGTTGTCGAATTTATTTGTGTTTCACATACATAATCTGCAATTTCAACCAATAATGTGTCAGGTGCTGAGCGCTCATTAATATCAACATTAGAACTCATGGCAATTATTAACTCTTAAGTTAGTTTTATAAATAGAATACCCATCACAAGGAGTATAAAAATTAGCGTTGTTCGATAGGTAACCAAGGACGATTTTCTGGACCGGTATAATCTGCTGAAGGTCGAATAATGCGGTTATTAGCCCGCTGCTCCATGACATGTGCTGCCCAGCCTGTCAGTCGAGAACAAACAAAAATTGGTGTAAATAAGGGGGTTGGAATGCCCATAAAGTGATAGGCTGATGCATGGAAAAAGTCAGCGTTACAAAATAAATGTTTTTCCCGCCACATGACTTCTTCACAACGAACAGAGACAGGGTATAGCACCCGATCATCGTGCTCTTCAGCAAGACGTTTTGACCAGCCTTTGACGATGGCATTACGTGGATCTGATTCACGATAGACTGCGTGTCCAAAGCCCATTATTTTTTCTTTTTTTGCCAGTTTTTCAAGAATACCTTTTTCGGCTTCTTCAGGGGTTCGCCATTGACTGATCATGGCCATTGCAGCTTCATTAGCACCACCATGTAAAGGTCCTTTCAGGGTTCCAATCGCAGTGGTAATACAGGCATAAATATCGGATAACGTGGAAGCACAAACCCGGGCAGCGAAAGTAGAGGCATTAAATTCATGTTCAGCATAAGCAATTAATGAGGCATTCATTGCATCGCCGTGCAAGGTTTTAGGTTCACGACCATGAAGCAAGTGCAAAAAATAACTGCCTGTTTCCTTGTCATCTAACTCAATATCAATTTTTACGCCCTCTTGATGAAAGCGATACCAGTAACAAATGATGGCGGGAAATAAGGCCAGCATACGATCAATATGGGTTTGCTGTTCAGCAAAATCATGTTCTGGGGTGATCGTACCCAACATTGAACAAGCCGTCCGCATAACATCCATTGGATGTGTAGTGGCAGGCATTAACTCTAACGTCTTACGTAAAGCTTCAGGCATTTTACGTAGCGTCATCAACCGGGTAAGGTAGCTGTCTAACTGTTGTCGATTAGGCAGCTCTCCATGAAATAATAAATAGGCTACTTCTTCAAAGCGAGCGTGTTCAGCAAGATCAGCAATATCATAACCACAATAGGTTAAGCCAGCGCCACTTTTACCCACGGTACATAATGCAGTTTCACCAGCTGAGCGCCCACGTAGTCCGGCTGTATCTTTTTTATTATCAGTCATTATTATTCTCCTAATTGATGTGATTATCCTTACTCACATTGGCGAATGATTTATTCATTAGAAATTGGGATATACCCTTCGTTTTGAGTATATATATCCATTCCTTGGTATATTAGCGTCGCAAATTATTATTAAATTGTTTTGGTGCTTGCTCTTGTTTATTTGACTCTAAAAGGCTTATTTTTGTTTATACATTTTTTAGAACCTGTTAATACTATTCTCAGTCAGTGGTTGTTTCTTTTAAAAATAATCGATCTAACGTTTGTTCATAGTGATGATAATTAAGGGTTTGATAGAGTGCTTCACGAGTTTGCATATCAATGGTTAAGTCGCGCTGATGCCCTTTTTCTTTTAATTGCTGGTATACATTGAGTGCGGCTTTGCTCATGGCTCGAAAAGCGCTTAATGGATATAGCACTAACTGAACACCTACAGAGGCTAACTCCTCACGGCTAAATAATGGGGTTTTACCAAACTCGGTTATATTAGCGAGCACTGGCACATTCACGGCTTGGGTAAAGCGTTGATAGTCATCAAGTGTTGCCATGGCCTCAGGAAAAATCATATCAGCTCCTGCCTCCACGCAAAGGCAGGCACGCTCAATCGCTGATTCCATGCCTTCTACTGCTAATGCATCCGTGCGAGCCATAATGACAAAGTCGTCATGGGTTCGAGCATCAACAGCAGCTTTTATCCGATCTACCATTTCTTCTGGAGTAACAATTGCTTTATTGGGGCGATGTCCACAGCGTTTTTGCTGAACTTGATCCTCAATATGAACAGCTGCTGCGCCTGCTTGCTCCATACTTTTTATTGTGCGTGCGATAGTTAACGCACCGCCAAAGCCCGTATCAATATCGACCAGTATAGGGAGCTGGCTGGCTGCAGTAATACGACGAACGTCTTCTAAAACGTCTGCAAGTGAAGTCATACCTAAATCAGGCAGTCCAAAGGAGGCATTAGCGACGCCAGCACCGGATAAATAAATAGCCTGATGCCCTGCTTGTTCGGCCAGCATGGCACAGTAGGCATTAATGGTACCGACGATTTGTAACGGTGACTGAGCAGATACCCGCTGGCGAAAGCGGGTGCCAGGGGATTGTTGGGAAGTTATGTTCATCCTTTCTCTCCAAGTATTCTCTGTAACTTACGAAATTTTTATAATTATTTATTGGGCTTACACAAGCTGTATACCCTTTGCGAATCAATTTTAGGCTCAGTGGGCTTTATAGCCTCCCCTAAAGACCCTTCGGTGTGGGTATATTTGAAAGCTGATATTAATACTTAAGTGGTTAATATATATTTCAGGCGCTTTCGAGCGCGGGCAATATGTTTACGCATAAGCATCTCTGCCAACTCGCCATCCCCTTCCATGATGGCTTCTGCTATGTGTAAATGCTCTTTATACGCTAGCTCAGGCTGTTGGTAACCACTGTCTCGAAATTGTCTCCGATAAAGCTGTAACAAGGGATATAATTCGTCCCCTAATTGGCTGATTAATAGTGCATTTTGGCTACTGCGAATCAGTAAGTAGTGAAAATCCAGATCCCCTGCTTGAGGGTAATATTTTTGCTGGCCATCTTCCTCTAAATAGCGTCGATGAGTGTCGAGCAGTGTCTTAAGCTCATCTTTAGCTTGTTTTGTCATTAGCGTTGCTGCTAGTCGACAGGCTAACCCCTCTAAAACCTCTCGAACTTGATAGAGTTCAGTCAGTTGCTGATCAGAAAGGCTAATCACCCGAGCACCAACATGGGCTTCGCGTTGAATCAGGCGCAGTCCCTCCAAGCGTTGCAGTGCTTCCCTTAATGGTCCACGACTACAGCCATGTCGTGTAGCTAGTTCTGCTTCATTTATTTTGCTGCCTGGCAGCAGCTGGCCATCGAGAATGGCTTGTTGTAGTTCGCTAAAAATTCTTGCAGCAGCAGTTTGCTTGTTATTATCGTGCAATGGTTTTGCCTGTTTATGACTGAATAAAACAATGTGCTTACCACATTGTCAACAATCTTTACTATTTGTTCGAACTTAACCCGATAAATAGCGCTAGTCAAGCTAAGATTGTTAACAATTCTGGGTCTTGAGTGCATGGCTGGCTCTCGATAATGCTGGCACGCACACTGGGTTTCTGGCATTATCGCTGACCTTTTCGCTAACTATTTTTGTGAGTGTGAATAACCATTCAGTATCTAGGTTAAGGTGGGATATATGTATTACTTGTCTGCGATTACCTTATTGTGGGCTTTTTCATTTAGTTTGATTGGGGTATATCTTGCTGGGCAAGTTGACGCTTATTTTTCTGTGCTACTAAGAATAGCACTTGCCTTTTTGTTATTTATTCCACTGTTACGCAGGCAGTGGTTACGGTTGGATTATATTCTGCCCTTGATGTTGATTGGTGCTATCCAGCTAGGCTTTATGTATATTTTTTACTACCAGTCTTTTTTATTACTGACTGTACCGGAAGTTTTATTATTTACCACTTTAACGCCGGTTTATGTTGCCTTACTGTATGACGTATGGACACTGACCTTTCGTGTACGTTATTTATTAGCAGCGCTATTAGCCGTTTTAGGTGCTGTGGTGATTCGTTACGATAACATTACCCAAGATTACATATCGGGCTTTCTACTGGTTCAAGGTGCGAATGTGTGTTTTGCGCTGGGCCAGGTCAGTTATAAAATTCTGATTCAGCGTCGGGGTGATCAATTACCACAACATGCTATCTTTGGCTTTTTTTATGCTGGTGCGTTGGTTGTTGCACTGGTTGCCTGGGGTATATGGGGTACTGACCGTTATCCGACAACCTCCATGCAGTGGGGGGTATTATTATGGTTAGGATTAGGCGCTTCTGGTTTAGGCTTCTTTTGTTGGAATAAAGGCGCTACGCAAGTGGATGTGGGAACATTAGCCGTTATGAATAACGTCCTGATTCCAGCAGGCCTTGTAGTTAACCTGCTCATTTGGAATCGTGATGCTGATATGGTCCGTTTGCTGTTAGGCGGCAGTATTATTTTAGGCTCTATATGGATTCCTAGGGGGTAGCATATAATACAACCAAAGATGTATTATGCACGTCTATTTGGGTAAATTAAGTCAGTAATAAGGAAAGAATGATCAATATCAAACAACTGGTAAATGATGAGCAATGCTACCAGTTTATTCGTCAGAGACGTTGGCCTGATGGCGTCAGCTGCCCTCACTGCCAGTCTCAACAAGTAGAAGGCAATGGTAATCATCAAAAGCAAATTGCCCGAAAACGTTATCGCTGCCTAG
>NZ_AUAF01000008.1 GCF_000428585.1 Zooshikella ganghwensis DSM 15267
TTTATGAGTACGAAGTCAGCGGACATAGAGGTTCTATTCCTTGATGCGGTTCACCCTGAGCATAACACGATGGCGGCATATGGCTGGATTAAAAGAGGCCATTGCCAACAAATAGTGGTCGCCAACGACTCAATCTCCATGGAGCCGTGAATGCAGAGACAATGGAGATGACGGTGATTGAATCAGACACCATTAATAAAGAATCCACTGTTCAATTGCTTTCTATACTGGATAAGAAATACGAAAGCGCAAAACAAGTTGTTGTCATCTTGGATAATGCTAGATATCACTATTCCAAAGAAGTGAAACAACTCGAAGAAAAAAGCCCAAGATTGAAGCTAGTCTATTTACCGCCTTATTCACCTGAACTGAATTTAATTGAACGGGTTTGGAAGTATTTTAAAAAACAAGTGCTCTACAACAAATACTACAAAACCGTTTGTGAATTTAGAAAAGCAGCGATTGATTTTTTTAGCAAAATCGATCAGCACGCCTATGCGTTAAAGTCACTACTCGGTGGTGGTTTCGAGAATATTTGCACCTAAAACTCAAACGCTTTAGGTATAGTTAAAGTTTCCTATAAAGAGTTGGTTTTATGCTGGTAGAAAACCTTTTTCAGAAATTATCCAGCCGTCAGTAACCTTATTAGGTGGGACAAGGTTAATGTGGCTCAAACTTTCCCAGGCTGCTTTGTTTCCATATTTTTTGGGTAACCAAGCAGCTGACTTTAAGTTCATAAAATGAAGGTATAAAAACTCTCTATCACCATCTGTATTATTTGTTAGTTTTCCACTCTTCCAGTACCATACGGTTGGGTGTTCTTCAGAACCATTTATCCATAAAATAGGCGAAAGAATAGTGCTATATTGTTCTTTAAAGTAGCAGTTTCTGTTGTATGCATTGAACATGGCATAGCATTTTCTTAACCAGGCAGAGTACTTTTTATGACGTAAGTATATTTTAGAAAATTTTGACTCATCGATACCATGATGCTTGGTATCAGCCATGAACTGTTGCCAGTTTTTAATTAGTTTGAAAGCGGTTCGATTTTTTTGAGTATTTTTAAAAAGAGCTAAATGGCCTGAAATTCTATCCCAGTGAGTTGATATTAGATTATGTGTTAACACTTGCTCATTATAAAAAGATCGTATATCCCCATAAATAACATCAATATCACCGAAACCATAATAGTCATAATTTTTGATTTCGTCTTGATGTATAAAACCCAAGGCTGGTTTTATATCACATAATTTGTATGGATCAGCGTCTTCGAAATTAATATCTAGTGCGTCACTTATTTTTTTTTTGTAGTCTTGAAAAGAAATATAAGTGAGTTTGACATTTTTTGCTGTATTGTTAGGGGGAGGGCAGTCACTAAATAATAGCCAGTCAATGGTTGGGTTATGCTTACAGGACTCTATATATAAGTCAATCCATTCAGGCCATTGGCCAAAATAAGGTATGATGATAGCTATAGTTTTTAATGACATATTATTTTTTTAAGTAAGAAGCTGGGAGGTTAAGTAATCCTTTTACAACTTTTATATTGTAAAACTTAGGATCAATTGATCTTAATATTGTTAATGCATATTTTGCATCTTTTTTGGAGGTTTTAACAAACATACTGAGTAAAAATTGGTTTTTTACCTTTAGGTAATCAGGCTTGTCTTTATATTTATGATATGTTTTTAGAATTTCTTCAGTCATTAACTGATAGTTTTTATAGGTATTGTTACCATGTTCCCGGTAGTAAGCCAGGATATCACTTAGAACAGCAATTTTATAGCCATGAGAAGTGATCTTTAACCAAAGATTTAAGTCTTCCAGACGAATATCAGTATCAAAACCGCCAACCTTATTTAGTACTTCTGCTCTAATCATAACGGTGGGTGCTGCAGGACCTTCTTTTGAGTGAGTGAACATTTTATGAAAATCGACTTCTCTGTAAGGCTTAAGTCTTTGTTTGGACTTCACTTGGCTCTGTTCATCAATACAAATAATATTACCGCCACATACCGCTATATCTTCTCGTTTTTCTAAGAAGTTAACTTGTTTTTCGATTTTGTCATGGAGAATAATATCATCTGACCCTAAGGGGCAAATATATTTTCCTTTAGCATGCGTAATCGCTTCATTTAAACTTGTTGCAAGGCCTTTATTTTCTCGATGTTTAAAAAAGAAGTTAAACTTTTGGCTTAATGCTTTTAGGATTTCAGGGGATTTGTCTTTTGAACCATCATCTATAACAATAAGTTCAATATTGCTATAAGTTTGAGTTAAAACACTTTTTATGCAGTCCGTGATATAGTTTTCATGGTTATAACAGGATATTACGACTGAAACTAATGGTTGTGAGTTAGCCATCGATGGTTTCCTGCTTGGCATTTGATATTAATATTAATACATCGTTCAGTGCATCTTTCCAGTTACGAATATTTACATTAAATCGAGCTTCAGTATCACTGATATCAAGTACAGAGTTTTTTGGTCTGGTTGCCTTTTGCGGATATTCTTCGGAGGTTACAGCATTGATTAAAGGCTTTTTTTGTACAATGTGTAGGTTATAACTTTGATAAATAATTTCAGATGCAAACTCATGCCAACTACAAATACCTTTATTTGAAAAATGTATTGTATCTAAGCCAGTAGGTTGGTTTTGAAAAAGAAAATTCAGTGTGAAAGAGGCTAAATCGTGTGCTGAAGTGGGCTGTCCTATCTGATCTTTTATAATTGATAGTTCTTCTTTTTTTGATGCTAGACTTATCATTGTTTTGACAAAGTTGGTATTAAAAATACTGAAAATCCAGCTTGTTCTAATAATGAGTGCATTGGGGTTAACAGATACGATTGCCTGTTCACCTAACCACTTTGTTTTTCCATATGTGTTAAGTGGAGTGCATTTATCATGGATATTATAAGGTTCTTTTTTCTCACCAGAAAAAACATAGTCTGTCGAGTAGTGAACTAGAAAAATACCTCGTTTTTTACATTCTATAGCAAGATTGTTTACTGCAGTGCTGTTAATTGCCAAGGCAGTATCATAATCACTTTCTGCTCCATCAACATTAGTGTAGGCAGCGGTATTGATGATGTAATCTGGTTTTATTTTATCCAGTTCATTACTGACTTCTTGTGGATTAGTTATATCCAAATTATGTTGGTCTGTGGGTATAAACGTAAATGAAGGAAATTTACTTGATTCACGTAATATTGATTGACCAAGCTGACCGTCAGCACCAGTAAGCAGGATTTTTTTATTCATAGTGAGGTAACTCCTTTTCGCTCACTTCGTTAAGCACTGGTAGCTTTAAGTCCTTTGGTGACAACGTGTGATTTGGCATGTCAGGCCAATCAATTTTAAGCGTGGAATCTTGCCAAAAGATACCGTATTCATCCTCTGGGTGATAATAGTCTGAACACTTATACTCAAAATCGGCTTCTTTCGATAAAACGATAAAGCCATGAGCAAAGCCTTCTGGAATAAAAAGTTGTTTGTGGTTATCAGCTGATAATTTAACGGCTACCCATTGGCCAAATCGAGGAGACCCTTTGCGAATGTCGACAGCAATATCAAGCACTTCTCCGTGAGTGACACGCACAAGTTTTGCTTGAGGATTATTTAGTTGATAGTGTAAACCTCGAACTGTTCCTGCTTGTGATTTTGAACGGTTATCTTGGACAAATGTTGCAGCAATACCAAACTCTTTATAGCGTTCAGCATTATAAGCTTCATAAAAAAATCCTCGACTATCTGCAAAGACGCGAGGTGTAATTTCAAGTACTTCTGGGAGTGATGTTTCTTTAACGATCACGATTATCTATCCTGCTTAATCAGGCTTCTAAGATAAGGGCCATAATCACTTTTATCGAAATATTTGGACTGATGAATAAGTTGGTCATCAGTAATCCAACCTTTTTGCCAGGCAGTTTCTTCTGGAGCGCATATTTTGACGCCTTGTCTGGTTTCGAGCGCGTGAACAAACTGGGAGGCTTCAAGTAATGATTGGTGAGTACCAGTGTCTAACCAAGCAATACCTCGGCCAAATATATTAACATTTAATCGTTTTGCCTTCAGGTAAATATTATTGATGTCGGTTATTTCTAATTCCCCTCTTGCAGAGGGTTTTAGGTTTTCGGCAAAAGAGATGACGTCGTTGTCATAAAAATACAAGCCAGTGATGGCGAGGCTCGAGTTTGGGTTAGCAGGTTTTTCTTTAATATAAAGAGGGACTTTATTGTCATCCAGAAAAATCACACCATAACGTTCTGGATCGCTTACATGATAGGCAAAAATCGTTGCTCCAGGGGCCTCTTGAGCTTGGATCATTTGCTGCTCAAGGCCTTCTCCAAAAAATATATTATCACCTAAGATTAAGCAGCACTTATCATTTTGTAGAAAGTCCTTAGCAATAATAAATGCTTGGGCAATACCTTCAGGATTAGGCTGGATGAGGTATTGAATATTTATACCCCACTGTTGTCCATCACCAAGAATTTTATTGAAGAGAGGGTAATCCTCTGGTGTTGTGATCAAAGCGATATCTCTAATACCTGCCTGCATGAGTGTTACCAATGGGTAGTAAATCATCGGCTTATTATAAATTGGTAAAAGATGCTTAGAGATACCTAATGTAATTGGATAAAGCCTGGTTCCTAAACCACCTGCGAGTATTATGCCTTTCATAGTCTAACCATATATTTACCCATGGAACTTTAGGTTAAAGGCTTATTTTTAAAGTATTCAGTGAATAGATTAAGTGCATTGTTAGCAGTTGATTTTAGTGAGCCTTTACCATGTTATTCACAGTGGGATATTTCTTAAAATTGTTTATTTTTCACCCAATCTAAGTTGTTTAGATACCATTGAACAGTTTTATCTAAGCCTGATTGGAATGTCTCTGCTGGCTTCCAGTGTAGTTCAGTTTCCATTTTGGTTGCGTCTATTGCATAACGTGTGTCATGACCAAGACGGTCTGTAACATGTTGAATGAGCCGCTCAAAGTGTTTTATACCTTGGGGTTTATCTTCAATGGCGGTATCTAATAAGGCACAAATTGTTTTAACCACTGAAATATTGGTTTGCTCATTAAATCCACCAATATTGTATGTTTCTCCGACTCTACCATGACCAAGTACAGTCATTATGCCATCAACATGATCATCAACATAAAGCCAGTCTCTCACTTGCAAGCCGTTCCCATATACTGGAATAGGTTTACCTTGAATAGCATGCATGATGGTAAGCGGGATAAGCTTTTCTGGGTATTGATAGGGACCATAATTATTTGAACAGTTTGTAGTGATTATGGGGATATCATACGTCTTATGCCATGCTCTTACCAAGTGATCTGAAGCAGCTTTGGAGGCGGAATATGGGGAGTTTGGCTTATAGCGGCTTGTTTCTGAAAACAGACCTGTTTCAGCAAGACTGCCAAAAACCTCATCTGTTGATACATGGATAAATCTAAAGTCACTCTGATTGTTTTGTTGAAGATGCTGTTTAGTCACTTCTAATAGATTATAGGTACCAATAACATTGGTATCTAAAAAGGCACGAGGATTTTGAATAGACCGATCGACATGAGACTCTGCTGCTAAATGAATAACAGCATTAGGGTTTTCCTTGGTAAAAATGTCCTGCAGCTCGTCTTTGTTGCAAATGTCTGTACGGTAAAAGGCATAACGATCAGACAAGCTGCAGCTAGCAAGGTTATCAATACAGCCTGCATAGGTCAGTTTATCAACATTAACCACATGATTTGATGTATTGTTGATAAGATGTCGAACTAACGCAGAGCCAATAAAACCTGCACCACCTGTGACAAGGACTTTCATGTTAATTTAACACCTAACGAGAGTATTTAATGCATTGCTGATGGTTTGCTGATTTTTATTGGAAATGTAGCTTTGACTTGCTTTTAAATAAGCATCAATAAAGTTTATAGGTGACTGAGCAAAAAGCAGCGAGACATCATCTTTGTATCGAATGAGATGGTTGAAATTACGTATACGCTTGTTAATGGAAAGAGGTTTTCTGTAAAACTTCAAGTCAGCTACATCAATTAAACCTAGTTGATTGCTATCTTGCAGCAAAATGTTACCCAGGTGTAAGGAACGGAAATATATTCCTTTATTATGTAACGTGCTGATAAATTCAGCGATGCGTTTAATTAAGGTAGGCTCAATTGAGCCAGAATTTGCTGCAGCGGCTGCTTCCCTAACCGTTTGTCCATTCAGAGGTAAATAACGAACAATACAACGTGGTGGTTTACTTATTTTAAACATATCAATAACTTGGACACAGGGGATGCCCAGCTCGTTTAAAGTATGAGCGTTTTTAACAAAGCGTTTAGCATAAGGAAAAAAAAGAGCGGAAGAAATGAGCCGTTTATTGCGGAAAAGTTTAATGTAAGAACCATCCTTTAACGTGATGACCTTTTCTCCGCAGGCATCTTCCTCAATGACAGTGGCTCCATCTTTTAATTGGTTGTATTCGCTTAAAGAGAGTAATTTCATTGCACCACTGTATATGATTTACACGATATCGGTAAGCAGGCAGCAAGATTATGACAGGAAGTTAACAGGAGAGACTCACTTTTAACCTCATAAGTCTTCTTGGAAAATATCAAAAGCACCTGAAAATGTTGCTCTGGTTAAAGAAATTAGAAAGGTGTGCTGCTGATTTAGCCTGTTTGTAACTCAGGCTATTGTACGCATGGACTTTTATAAAGCAAGAAGGATGTCTATAGATGTGTTGTGTGTATTATGACGTTCTGATGGCAATCTGTGTTAGAATCCGGCGCCTTATACCATGTAATTGATCGAGGCATTATGAGTACAGATCCAAATTACCCTCCACAAAGTGGTTTGAGTGTCTACTTACGTCTGCTCTCTTATGTCAAGCCTTACACTGGTTGGTTTTCTATTAGTATTGTGGGCTATATTCTATTTGCCTTAAGCCAACCATTATTTGCCAAAATGATGGAGTATTTTGTAGCTGGCCTGGAAGGCTCAGATACAAGCTTGATTTATTTGGTGCCGATAGGGACTGTTATCATAGCCTTATTTAGAGGTTTAGGTTCTTACCTGGGTAACTACTTTATTGCACGAGTGTCACTGGGGGTAGTGCATGACCTGCGTTGTGGGCTGTTTGACCAGCTTGTCCTTCTACCTAACCACTACTTTGATAATCATAATTCTGGCCACTTAATATCTCGTATTACATACAATGTTGGGATGGTGACTGGAGCAGCGACAGATGCCATCAAGGTCGTAATAAGAGAAGGCTTCACAGTGACTTTCTTGTTGGGATTCCTGTTTATCACTAACTGGAAGTTGTCTCTCATCTTTGTAGGTATGGCCCCCCTGATTGCGTTGGTTGTCAGTAAAGCTGGCAAGCGGTTTCGCAAACTAAGCCGCAAAATTCAAAATGCTATGGGGAATGTGACTCATGTGGCTTCAGAGACCATCAATGGTTATCGTGTAGTACGCAGTTTTGGTGGTGAGGACTATGAGCAGAAGCGCTTTCACGAAGCAAGTTCTCTAAATACCAAGCAAAACCTGAAAATGGTTAAAACATCAGCGGTACATACCCCTACTTTACAGTTTTTGGTGCTTACTTCGCTTGCGTTACTTATGTTCTTAGTACTGTTTATGCGAGGAGACGCAACAGCGGCTGAGCTAGTAGGCTTTGTGACTGCAGCGGGAATGTTACCCAAACCAATTCGTCAACTAAGTGAAGTGAATGCCACTATTCAAAAAGGAATTGCGGCTGCACAGAGCATCTTTGAGCAAATAGATGAGCCAGCTGAAGAAGATAGTGGCAAGCATGAGGTGACAAGGGTTGAAGGCAGACTTCAACTTAACCACTTAAGCTTTTCTTACCCAAATACTGAAAAAGTGGTTCTTAAGGGTATTTCTCTCCACATTGAGCCAGGTGAGACCGTTGCCCTTGTTGGCCGCTCAGGTAGTGGTAAGTCAACACTGGCGAGTTTAATCCCAAGGTTTTATGACAATATAACTGGAGAGATACTTCTGGATGGTATACCTATTCAGCAATATAAACTGCGGAATTTGCGTCAGCAAATTGCTTTGGTTACTCAGCAAGTGACACTCTTCAATGATACCGTCGCTAACAATATTGCTTATGGTGACCTTCAGCACAGAACTCAGGATGAAGTTAAAAAAGCCGCTGAAGCAGCCTATGCGATGGAATTTATTAAAGACTTACCTGAAGGTTTGAATACACTGGTAGGAGAGGATGGCGTACTGCTTTCAGGGGGGCAGCGACAACGACTGGCTATTGCTCGGGCAATTTTGAAAGATGCGCCTTTGCTTATTCTTGATGAAGCGACCTCAGCTCTTGATACTGAGTCCGAACGAATGATTCAAAAGGCGCTTGATCAGGTGATGAAGGGAAGAACCACTATTGTCATCGCTCATAGATTATCCACTATCGAAAATGCGGACAAAATTGTAGTAATGGATAAAGGTGAAATAGTTGAAGTTGGCACCCATCAGCAGTTACTTCATCAGTCAGGCCACTACGCAAAGCTACATCATATGCAATTTAAAGAAGAAGCATCCGAGTCCTCAGATATCGCCATTAACTAAGTGTGAGATATAACTAATGAAGTTGAGTATGCCTCGTTTTGATCACAGTAGCGTTCTTGTTGTTGGCGATGTCATGCTGGACCGTTACTGGCATGGTGTTACCTCTCGAATTTCGCCTGAAGCCCCTGTTCCAGTGGTCAAGGTGGGAGAAAAAGAAGACCGGCCAGGTGGGGCAGGAAATGTAGCATTGAACATAGCAGCACTGGGTGCACCAGCTTATCTAGTGGGTGTAACAGGAGATGATGAAGCGAGTCATGTGTTACAAGCCTGTCTTGAGGCGGCTGGAGTATGGTGTAGCTTTCAGCAGGTTAAGGATGAACCTACTATCACAAAGCTCAGAATTATCAGTCGACATCAGCAGTTGATTCGACTGGACTTCGAAGAAGCTTTTAAGTCTCTTGATGAAGTAGGATTTACTGAGCGCTTTACTAGCCTTCTGCAAAATGTTGATGTGGTAGTCCTCTCTGACTACGGCAAAGGTGCACTGACAAAGCCTCAGCAATTAATTCAAGCAGCTAAAGCAGCTGGCAAACCAGTGCTAGTTGACCCGAAAGGAACTGACTTTGCCAAATATCAAGGGGCAACGTTAATCACACCAAACTTATCAGAGTTTGAAACTGTGGTTGGTGCTTGTCCTGATGAAGCGACACTTACACAGAAAGGAATGGCTTTACTTGCGGAGCTGGAGCTGGATGCTCTTTTAGTGACACGAAGTGAGCATGGCATGACCTTGCTACGGCCTTCAGGTATCCCTTTACACTTACCTGCCCAAGCGAAAGAGGTGTTTGATGTAACAGGGGCTGGCGATACAGTTATTGCTGTTATTGCTTCAGCTTTGGGCGCAGGTTTGTCATTGCCTGAGTCTGTTGCATTGGCTAACTTGGCTGCGGGTATTGTGGTGGGCAAGCTGGGAACTGCTACCGTAAGTGCTCCTGAGTTGCGTCGAGCACTTCAGGGTGAGCCTGATCTTGAAAAAGGTGTGATGACGGCAGATCAGCTACTAAGCACCATTGAAGAGGCAAGGGCACAAGGTGAAAAGGTTGTTTTCACCAATGGCTGCTTTGATATCTTGCACGCGGGCCATGTGGGTTATTTGGAGCAAGCGCGTTCTCTGGGTGACAGGCTGGTGGTGGCTATTAATGATGATGCTTCTGTTCGTCGCCTTAAAGGTGAAGGGCGTCCAGTTAATCCCGTTGATCGACGTATGACAGTGTTGGCTGGATTGGCTGCGGTGGATTGGGTTGTCAGTTTTAATGAAGATACTCCTGAGTCTTTGCTGCAAAAGCTAAAGCCGGATGTTTTGGTAAAAGGTGGGGATTACACAGTAGATAAAGTGGTCGGAGGAGAAATTGTACACAGCTATGGTGGTCAAGTGGCTGTATTGGACTTCTTAGATGACTGCTCAACAACTGCAATTGTTAACAAAATCAAATCACCTAAGCTTACTGATAAATAAAGTGCTGGATATTGTGTTTGCTGTTATGAGCCTTTAAGTATCAGTGCCTTCTTGAAAAGGCTGGTTATTGTCTTTAACCCAAATACCTTGCCGGCTACAAAAGTACTCTGACAAGTAAAACTTGCTAGTGTCACAAATAGGAATAAGCTGACCATTGTGTAAGGTGGTCGCTTTTCCTGTTAGCTGGTTGTTTTCATTAATTTCTGCCCAAACCACCAATGTATTCTCATTAAACCTAACCTCAATACTCTGCGACTGATCACTCCAGACATCTTCACAATGGAAGAGTGATAGTTTTTCCTTCTGAATAAAGTCAGGAAGAAGCTTAAACTCAAAGTAGCTTACTAGCTGAGCAGACTGTGTGGGTTGGTGCAGATAAAGATGGCACTGCTCTCCCTTAAGTTGATTTTTGTAATATGTCGCTATTTTGTGATGGGGGCGCTGTGCCTGCGAAAGCATTACTGCTGTTTGAGATTGTGAGTGGAGAGGGATTGATGGGTAAACAATAGGTAGGGGCTTTTGGTCAAAGCTTGTGACCAAACACTGGCTTCTATCAGGTGTTAGCCATAGCAACTCTTCTGCAACTTCTTGTAATACAGTATTTTGTGGTGAAGATAATGACTCTGAGGGTACGAAGCCTGAAGGTAGCTTGAGTACAGTATCCCCAAAATCTGGCCGGATCTGAGGGACTAGTAGCAGCCAGCGTGAGTCCTGCAATTGCACAGTAATATGTGCTGAAACCCCCAGGTTATTAAGCAGGATGCAGGCTACATTACTGGAGCAACTGGCTGGCTTAAACGTTGATCTGCTTGCTGCAGCTCTTAGTTGCTGCAACTGAGTAAAGGATAGTGCTTTCCCCCAGCTTTGGAAATTGGCTTGGTAGCTTGAATCATGCTGCCTAATAAGCCAGACACTTTGGCGGTATGTTGTAAAAAGACTACTGCTGTATGTGTGTAACAAAGTACCAGAAGCAAGCATATTTAAATTAATCAAGGACCTCAGAAATACAAGCGGCATTATGAGCCAAGTGGGTTGGGGTAATGGTTCCCACAATAGTGCTTGTAACCGCTGGGTGGGCAAAAATGAATGCCATACTCTTTTTTACTGGGTCGCCATCTTCTAGGCAAATATGGCCGCTACCTAACGCCTTTTTGACAAATATGGCTTTTTGGTTAGAAGCAGCATAGTCAAGAACAGGTTGCTCTGTTTGATCTGCCAGGTTATAGGTTGCCATAACTATATCTGCTTGACTTGCAGCTAAAATGCCACCCTCAACAGTTTTGGTGGACATACCAAAGGCACGTATTTTTCCTGTTTTTTTGAGGTCACTTAAGTAATCCAGGATACCAAAGTGCTGGATAATATATTCATCATTACCATCTGAGTGCACAAGTACCATATCCAAACAGTCGACATTAAGACGTTGGCAACTTCGCTCAATGCTTAGCTTTGCCGCTTCTGGGGTAAAGTCAAAAGAAGACTGGCCTTGTTCAAATGACTCACCCACTTTTGTACAGATGAGCCAATCATTTTTAACTTTATGTAGAAGTGAGCCTAGGCGTTCCTCGCTGGAGCCATAAGCGGGTGCTGTATCAATCAGGTTAATACCAAGCTCTTTCGCTTGTGACAATAAACTCAGTACGGCTCTATCATCTGGAATGGAAAACTGCTTGGGGTATTTAACTCCCTGATTTCGACCCAGCTTAACGGTACCTAGCCCTAAGGCTGAAACCCACAAATCAGTCTTTGCCACCTGTCGACGTTGCATTAAAAAAAGTCCTCCCAAAATGGAGGAGCTATGGGGGCCAGGGGCAGATTGTTTGGTAAATGCTGGGTATGACTTTGGTCGGTTGGTGATGTCAATCTGTCAGTAATACCATCAAGATTAAGTAGTTTGATCACTTCATCCGCAAGGTTGGGAGCTAAAGCAAGCTTAGTTGGCCAGCATATAATGCCATTATGCACAGGCTTGCAGTAAGCTGCATCAGGTCGAATATAGGAAAGCTGTTTTGGCTCAGCTCGGTTAACATGTAAGGTTGCCCATTGAACCTCGGAAAAGTCGATCCATGGGAGCAGTTTCTTCAGTTCTTTCTGAGCAATTTCAATCTGCTCGCTTGCAGAGCGTTTTACCCCTGTCTCTGCGATTTCACCACCTAAGTACCAAACCCAATCACCATCTGCAGTTGGATGACTAGAGACGGTAAGCCTGGGTACTGTGCTGGTGCCAATGCAGTGAGCATAGAGTGGGTTAGGATGACTATGCTTAACCATCACCATATGGAGTGGACGTGTTTGCTGCTTAGGCTCATTGACTCCCCACTTGGTCATAAGTGAGGCCGTCCCTTCTCCAGAGGTGAAGACATAGCGTTTGGCAGTGAAAAGGTACTCAACATCTTGATATTGAAGCTTTATACCTGTGATTTCATGCTGCTCGTTGGTGAGTAGCTGTGTGGTATTTTGCCAGTCAACCTTAATGGCTTGCTGTCTTATTGGCTTTACAAGTTCATCAACTAAGCTAGGTATATCCAATACCAACTCATTAAGTTGATAAACACTGCCTTTGAATTTAGGGTTTCTAAAAATGTGTGGAATATTGTCAGGTTTGAGTGGGGTGACTCGCCCTCTCAAAGCTTTGCTGGCAAAAAATGTTGTAAGTTTTGATCCAATGCCAGCAGTAGACCAGAGGTAATGATGAGGCGAAAGAACTTTTACTTGGCTAAGGTCGAACTCCCCGGTTCCATTCAGGCATTTACGCCAGCGATCTGGCATACCCGCAATGCATTCTGAGGCCTTGGTTAAGTTGCCTGACAGGGCATACTTGGTACCACCGTGGATGATACCTTGTGAGCGGCTGGTTTGAATGCCACCTAATTGGTGCTCTTCAAGTAACAGGGTTTGGAACCCATTTTTATGCAGGGCATTGGTTAACCAAAGGCCGGCAATTCCTCCACCAATCACAATTACATCAGTTTCTATACGTACTTGCTGCATATGTATCTAACTGCTTGCTCAACCAATAAGGAATCTGGGAGTATACGCCAGCAAGCTGGATTGGTCATCTCTCTGCAGAGTGGATGAGTTAGCATGCTGTGCTGTATTCATCATTAGGGACCTTAATTTTTTTGATTCTATGTCAGTTGGGAGAAGTCATTGCTATCACGCCTGCTTTATACGTTGTTATTTTATAGCGTAATGCCATTTGTGCTATTAAGGCTAAGCTATCGTGCTGTTAAAGCACCAGACTATGCAAAGCGCTGGAGAGAACGTTTTGGCTGGTTTACCCCGCGGAATACTCGTCGGCCAGCAATATGGGTTCACTCAGTCTCGGTCGGTGAAACCCTCGCTGCGATCCCGCTGATCAATAAGCTTCAAGAGTGCTACCCTCAGCATCAGCTTGTGGTAACGACAATGACCCCAACAGGCTCAGCTCAAGTAAAAAGTAAATTGGGTGATCAAGTCTTTCATGTCTATGCGCCTTATGACTTACCAGGAGCTGTACAGCGATTTTTAGCCAAAATCCAGCCAGATCTAGCAATTATGATGGAAACCGAGCTTTGGCCGAATACCATTGCAGCATGTCATGCTCAAGAAATACCCGTGATACTTGCAAATGCGCGCCTATCGCATAAATCTGCCAATGGTTATGCTAAGTTCAGATCGCTCGTCGAACCAATGTTAAGGCAATTATCGCTGGTAGCTGCTCAAGATCAGGCATCAGCAGATAGATTTAAAGATTTAGGGGTTGCTGCTGACAAGGTATCAGTGACAGGAAGCATCAAGTTTGATCTTCAGCCAGATCAAGACCAAGTGGCTACAGGTTGCACCTTGAGGCAACAATGGCTGGAAAGTGGCAAAAAACAGGCGGTTTGGGTAGCAGCAAGTACGCATCCAGGGGAAGATGAGCAGGTGCTAAGGGCTCATCAACAGTTACTAAAAACTCATCCACAGGTACTTTTGATATTGGTACCAAGGCATCCAGAGCGGTTTAATCAGGTGGCAACACTCATTGAGCAAGCTGGACTTCGCTATATACGCCGGACTAGTCAGCAACTAGCAGATGAGCAAACCCAAGTTATTTTAGGTGACACTATGGGTGAGCTATTAATGTTTTTTGCGGCATGTGATGTGGCATTTATCGGTGGCAGCTTAGTACCTCATGGTGGGCATAATATGCTTGAGGCGTCTGCTCTTGGTAAACCTGTGCTAACTGGAACTCATGTTTTTAATTTTATGGAGATTAGCAAGCTGTTAAGTGAGAGTGGAGGGTTGCTGTGGGTTAATGATGCAGAAACCTTGGTTATAGAAGTTGGAAAGCTTTTAAAATCCCCAGCACAGGCTGAGATATTAGGGCAGAAGGGGTTGCAACTGGTTTCTCAGCACCGAGGTGCTATTGACCGGCTGCTTGTGCACATTGCTGCAATAACTGGCTTAGCTCACCAAGAAAGGGGGTCTTTGCCAAGCTCACAAATAAAGGAATAAATCGCGCGAAGTGAAAGGAGGATAATGAAGGGCGATAGTACGGTAGCCTCGCTCATCACAAGCAAAAACTACCCACAAGCCAAGAGACTCTTCATTATTATCAGCGTCTCGGCTTATGGGTTAGGCAGTAAAGTTCAGTTTACAATGTTGTTATTGATAGTTGAGTGGTGGGAGCAGTTCAGTATCTTGCTTTTTAGTCACCCAGTTGTTCAATGTTTTTAAATCACGTTCATCAAGCGTGCCTGCTGCTCTCCTTAGGCGTAAAGAGTTGATAATGTAGTCATAGCGGGCATTGAGATAATCTCGCTGAGAGTTATACAGTACTTGCTGGGCTTGCAAGACATCAATGATATTCCGAGTTCCAACTTCATAACCGCTTTCAGTGGCCTCAAGGGCACTCATAGATGAAATGGTACTTTGCCAGCGTGCATCAACCTTTTGCACGTCAGCCACAATGGTGCTGAAGAGATTGCGGGTATTCTGAAAGGCATTCCGCTGAGCAAACTCCTCTTGTTTTTGAGCCTGAGTCAGCTTATGGGTGGACTCTCTGACTTGAGAACTCGTTAAGCCACCTGAAAAAATAGGCAGGTCAACTTGGAGCTTGTAAACAGTTCTATCTGACTTTCCAGAAAAATCATCAATTGAGCTGGTACTTGAAGCTCCTGCGGTATGCTCATATTGAGCCACAGCATTAACAGTAGGGGCGTGGCCTGATTTATTTTGTCTTAATAATTCTTCTGCTGCACGAACTGAGTCTCGGGCAACCTTGATATCCAGGTTTTGTGTCATTGCATTGTCAACCCAGTCTTTGCGGCGGTTGGGGATAGGCGTTTTGACAGGCATTTGTTTATCAAGCTTACCGATAGAGGGGACGTACTCACCAGTAATGGTACGCAGCTTTTCTAAACTGACATCGACATCGTTCTCTGCAACAATTCGGTCGACCCGTGCAGTGTCATAGCTGGCTTTAGCTTCTAATACATCAGTTTTGGCGACAAGGCCAACCTCAAAACGTTGCTCTGCCTGATCATATTGCCGCTTGAAGGCTGCTTCTTTAGCTTTTGCTGTAGCCAAGGTATCTTGTGCTCTTAACACATCAAAATATGCTTCTGCCACTCGCAAGATGAGTTTTTGTAGTTCAAGCTGAAACTGGTGGCGGGCTTGTTCTGTTAGCACTTTGGAACGTGTGTAGTTAAACCACTTACTTAAGTCAAACAGTGGCTGTTGCAATTGAGCTGACCAGCCGTGCGAGTTACCGCTAGTGGTGCGGTTAGTCGAAGCTAAATCGTTGGCATCCAGCAGGTGAGTTTTGGTTTTTTGGGTGCTGGCACTCGCTGAGATTTGGGGTAAAAGTTGAGATCTGCCCTGGTCATCCAGTTCTTCTCCCGCCTTTAGTGCAGCTTTGGCGGCAGCAAATTCTGCGTCATTATCCAGAGCTAATTGATAAACTTCCATAAGATCAAGAGGCTTATCAGCAAAAGAGGACAGGGGGACGAGGACTAGTGCTGTCACCAAAAACCATTTGGGTGAACGTCGCTTTTTCATAGTAAAAAGATTCCTGAGCCTTTAGGGTTCTCGTCAGTTTGGTTGGCAAGAACGGGTATACTGTTATAACAAAAAACTGTACTCAAATAGTTAATTATTGCGCTAAACAATATTTAATAAGAGAAGATTATCAAATATTGATATGTAATAACAAAGAGTAACAAATTTTAGAGCGGTGAAATGAACAACGACCTGCTTTCCCTAGGGAGGTTTGTAAGCGAACAAGGATAATCTTATGGCGTCAGGATTCCTGTAAATCAGCGGAATAAAAAGTTGGTAGAAGGGTGAAATTTATACAGTTGTTATTTCGGCAGCTTATTTCCCTAAATAGGGCTTCAATGATATGCTTTTCTAAGAAAGTAGTGTTATTAAAAGCCTTTATAATCAGGAAATTACCAAGTATAAAGCGTTTTTTTTGTCAAGTTTTATGCTTGAAAGATATTGCAAAGCAGTGAGCAGAACATGGGTAAAGCTGAATACAAAGTTGACCTCGTTGAGCTACAAACACAGTGTGAAACAAACTATGCTCGCTTTCTTAAGCTGTTGCCTGGACTGGAAACAAAAGAACAGGCACATCTCGCTGTAAGAATGGGAAGCCAGCAGTTTATGGTGACGTTTACTGTGGTTGAGCGCTGTAAATATACCACTGTTTTAAGTATGCGCTATGAGCAAGGGCTTGGCTCTTGGCTAATACTTCCACTATTTCAAGTGCGTCTTTACCATGATGTGAGCATGGCAGAGGTAATAAGTATTCATAAACAACGCAATACAGCAGCAAAATACCCTTACCCAAACCCTCAGATGTTTTATCCTGATGAAAAGGCTCAGCATAATCGGCTATTGTCGGAGTGCTTGGTAAACTGTTTGGAGCATGGGTATGATCTTGATATGGTTAGCATACCCTCACAGTGAAACAGTTTTTATGTGAACTGTGTTTGATTATGTGCGATCTTAAGTTGGGGATGGAAACAAGATTGCTATAGTAGGTAAATTGTAGGGTAGGTAAGACGCTCACCAATAAGTGAGTTTTTATTGAGTTAAAATCGTTGGTCAGCTTTTCACTCGATTGCAGGAGTCAGACGTTGTCTGCCGACAATTCTAATAACACAGTTACCATAATTCAGATTACGGACTCTCACCTTTTTCAAACGGCTGATGGTCGTTTATTGGGTATGAATACCCAAGATAGTCTCAAAGAAGTCATTAAAAAAATTCAACTGGATATTGATAACGTAGACTTAATATTAGCTACTGGTGACATATCCCAAGATGGCTCACTCCGATCTTATAAAGAGTTTGCTCGGCTGGTAAATGGTATGGGCGTGTCGTCATATTGGCTGCCAGGGAATCATGATGAGTTTCGAGTGATGGCCCAACTGTTTGCCGGTAAAACAAACCTGTATAAAAAGATTACCACTGGGAACTGGCAAATTATTATGCTGAACTCAACGGTTCCTGGTAAGGTATTTGGTCAATTGAGTCAGGCTGAGCTGAACTTTTTAAATACTTCCCTCAAAAATGCTGAGCGACCTAATGTACTTGTTTGTCTTCATCACCACCCTGTACCTGTAAATAGTGCATGGATTGATCAAATTGGTTTGCGTAATGCAGAAGCTTTGTTTGAAACGCTTGCTAATTATGACAGTGTTCGTGCTATTGCCTGTGGGCATATTCATCAGGAATATGATCAAGTTCATGACGGTATTAGAGTGCTCGCCTCTCCATCTACGTGTGTACAGTTTTCGCCAGGTAGCGAAACTTTTCAGGCAGATGAGAGTGCGCCAGGTTATCGGGTTTTCCGTCTAGGTGCTGATGGGCAGATAGATACATTTGTTGAGAGAGTGACGCATATTGACTTTGAGATTGACTACAGTGTCAAAGGTTACTAATTTGTCTCTTAACTAAAGACTGAGTGTGAAGTAATAAGCAGCCGCTTATCCCCAGAATAATTAATCCTTTTTATTATCGCCTAAAAGCGCTAACTGTTGTATTTATGTACAACATTGAGCGATTAGTCCATCATCACTCTCCCATAGCTCAATCTATTCGCTAGCTGAGTATTGTTCAGACTGCTGTTGAGCTATGTATAGCTGGCTCTAGCATTATACTAGTCATTGCTGATAAACAAGAATCACTGTTGGTTATTGTTAGAGCAGTGTTAGCAACTCAAGGTAAGATATGCAAAGCGAATCTATCATTATTTATATTCATGGCTTTTTGAGTGCTCCTACTTCAAAAAAAGCACAACTAATGAAGGAGTCTTTAGCGCAGCAGTGCTTTAAACATCAGTATATAGTGCCACAGCTACCGTGCTATCCGACACAAGCTGCAGAATATTTGTGGGAATTACTTGCTACGAAGTCGGTAGCTTCTGATGTATATTTGATCGGCAGTTCATTAGGTGGTTATTATGGTATTTGGCTACGAGAGCGCTTAATTGCAGAAAAAACAGATATCGGTTGCGTAAAACTCGTTGCGATTAACCCTGCAATTAAGCCTTATGAATTACTATGTAATTATTTGGGTGACAATGTTAACCCATATACAGAGGAAAGGTTTACCCTTACAGAGCAGCATATTGCTGAACTTAAAGCACTAAAGGTTAGTCAGTTGAGTCATCCAGTGGACTGTTTGTTGATGGTACAAACAGCTGATGATGTATTAGATTATCGTCAAGCAGTCAATTATTTTCAAAGCTCACCACAGGTTATTGAACCAGGTGGTAGTCACCACTTTGACCATTTTGAGCAACACTTGGAAAAGATCTATGACTTTTTCGGAGTGTTACCACCTGTCGATCATAACAGGGGCTAGTACAGATTAATTATGAGTACATATAACGCTGAATCCATTGAAGTATTAAGTGGTCTTGATCCAGTTCGCAAGCGGCCTGGTATGTACACGGATACAACTCGTCCAAACCACCTCGCTCAGGAGGTGATTGATAACAGTGTTGACGAGGCTTTAGCAGGGCATGCAACCCATGTGAAAGTGACCTTACACCCTGACCACTCGCTGGAAGTTTCTGATAATGGACGCGGAATGCCGGTGGATATACATCCTGAAGAGGGTATTTCTGGGGTTGAACTGATACTTACTCGCCTTCATGCTGGAGGTAAATTTTCAAATAAAAACTATCAGTTTTCAGGTGGGTTACACGGTGTAGGGGTATCTGTTGTAAACGCGCTTTCTAGCCATTTGGAAGTCACTATTAAGCGTAGTGGTCAAACGTATCGCATGGGTTTTTTGAATGGTGAAAAAGCCCAAGACTTGCAAGCTGTGGGTACGTGTAAAAAGCGTGATACAGGTACTACAGTTCGCTTTTTGCCTGATGCGAAGTACTTTGACTCAGCAAAGTTTTCGGTTTCTCGGCTACATCATGTGCTGCGTGCTAAAGCCGTACTGTGTCCAGGGCTTCATGTTGAGTTTGAAGATCTCGGAACCAATGAAACAGTAAGTTGGTACTACGAAGATGGTTTGAAAGATTACCTTGTTGCTACCACTAAAAATGCTGAAACATTACCGAGTGACCCCTTTGTCGGCTCTATGGTTGGTAAAACAGAAGCGGCTGACTGGGCTGTACAGTGGTTACCCGAAGGGGGAGAGCAAATAGCTGAGAGCTACGTAAACCTGATACCAACTGCGCAAGGCGGAACTCATGTTAACGGCCTGAGAACAGGTCTTTTAGAAGCCATGCGTGAGTTTTGTGAGTTTCGTAACCTGCTTCCCCGAGGGGTGAAGTTGGCACCTGATGATATCTGGGATCGCTGCTGCTATGTTTTATCTGTAAAGCTCGCTGATCCTCAGTTTTCCGGACAAACTAAAGAGCGCCTGTCATCTCGGGAGTGTGCAACCTTTGTATCTGGTGTCGTAAAAGATGCATTTAGTTTGTGGTTGAATCAACATACAGCACAAGCTGAACAACTTGCAGAACTCTGTATCAGTAATGCCCAGCAGCGATTAAAAGCATCTAAAAAGGTAGCCCGTAAAAAAGTCACTGCAGGTCCCGCATTGCCTGGTAAGTTAGCGGATTGCTCTAGTCAGGACCCTGCTTATAGTGAGCTGTTTTTAGTTGAAGGTGATTCGGCAGGAGGCTCAGCAAAACAAGCCAGAGATAGAGAGTTTCAAGCCATCATGCCGCTTCGAGGTAAGATTCTAAACAGTTGGGAAGTGGATTCAGGGGATGTGCTTTCTTCTCAGGAAATTCATGACATTGCGGTAGCACTGGGAGTAGATCCTGGGACAGAAGATATTTTTGGGCTGCGTTACGGCAAGGTTTGTATTTTGGCGGATGCAGACTCAGATGGGTTGCATATTGCCACACTGCTCTGTGCACTCTTTGTTCGCCATTTTAGGGCATTGGTTGAGGCTGGCCACGTTTATGTTGCCATGCCTCCCCTTTACCGAATTGATGTAGGTAAAGATGTTTACTATGCACTGGATGATGCTGAAAAGCAGGGCATTCTGGATCGCATTGAAGCGGAAAAGAAAAAAGGCAAAATCAATGTACAGCGGTTTAAGGGGTTAGGTGAAATGAACCCCTTACAGCTAAGGGAAACGACAATGTCTGTCGATACTCGACGGCTGGTCCAGTTGACATTAGATGATGCGGAAGCAGCCTTCGAAACATTAGATATGTTACTAGCCAAAAAACGCGCTGCTGATCGTAAAGCTTGGTTGGAGTTAGTGGGTAATCAGGCTGAAGTTAATTAGTCCGCGTCTTTAGTTGATATACCTTGTGTAGCTCAAGGTATATAAGCACTAGCAAAGTTTAAGTGAGTTGGTTGCTATGGAAAATATTGTGATTGGCGATGATGGTGTAGAACGTCAGTCGTTGCATTCCTACACAGAGAATGCCTATCTGAATTACTCGATGTATGTCATTTTAGATCGAGCACTCCCGCACATTAGTGATGGCTTGAAGCCTGTTCAACGGCGTATTGTTTACGCGATGAGTGAGCTTGGGTTAAAAGCGACAGCCAAGTTTAAAAAATCCGCGCGTACAGTAGGGGATGTACTAGGTAAATATCACCCTCATGGTGATTCAGCCTGTTATGAAGCCATGGTATTAATGGCTCAGCCATTCTCCTATCGTTACCCTTTAGTCTCTGGTCAAGGTAACTGGGGGTCGCCTGATGACCCCAAGTCATTTGCAGCCATGCGCTATACCGAGGCCAAACTAGCGAATTATGCTGAGGTATTACTGAGCGAGCTTGGTCAGGGAACCGCTGATTGGGTGCCTAACTTTGATGGCACAATGTCGGAGCCTTCCTGTTTACCTGCCCGGGTTCCCAATGTGTTACTAAACGGCAGTACGGGTATTGCGGTAGGAATGGCGACGGATATTCCCCCGCATAACTTACGTGAAGTTGTGGATGCCTGTGTCCATCTTCTGGATAACCCAAAAGCGACAGTGGAAGATGTCTGTCAATTTATACCGGCTCCAGATTTTCCAACTGAAGCTGAAATTATCACCCCACAGAATGAGATAATTAAGACCTATATGACAGGTCGAGGCTCATTAAAAATGAGAGCCGTTTACCATAAGGAAAATGGCGATATAGTGATTACCGCGTTACCCCATCAGGTGTCGGGTGCTAAGATTCTCGAACAGATTGCTGCACAGATTCAAAGTAAAAAGCTTCCCATGGTGTCGGATTTACGTGATGAGTCTGATCATGAAAATCCAACTCGACTGCTAATTGTGCCTAAATCCAATCGGGTGGATGTTGAGCGTTTAATGGCGCACTTATTTGCAACCACTGACTTGGAAAAATCTTACCGTATCAATTTGAATATGGTCGGGTTAGATGGCCGTCCTCATGTTAAACCCATTAATGAAATTCTGTCTGAATGGTTGACGTATCGAACTGATACAGTACGTCGTCGTTTACAGTATCGTTTGGATAAAGTACTGAAACGGTTGCATATTTTAGAAGGCTTGTTAATTGCTTTCTTGAATATTGATGAAGTTATCGAAATTATTCGTTCAGAAGATCAGCCTAAGCCAGTATTAATGGAGCGCTTTGGCTTGTCATCTGAACAGGCAGAAGCCATTTTAGACTTAAAATTAAGGCACCTCGCTAAGCTGGAAGAAATGAAAATTCGTGGCGAACAGGATGATTTAGCCAAAGAGCGAGACAAGCTGGAGAAAACGTTAGGCTCAGCTGCACGGATGCGTACGTTGATCAAAAAAGAGCTGCTGGCTGATGCCAAGTCCTATGGAGATGATCGTCGTTCACCTATTGTGAGTCGAGCAGAAGCGAAAGCAATGGATGAAACAGACATGCTTTCTTCTGACCCTGTAACTGTCGTATTGTCTGCAAAAGGCTGGGTGAGAGCTGCAAAAGGACATGAAGTCGATCCTACAGCCTTGAACTATAAGGCGGGTGATAAATACTTAATGTCTATGCGAGGGCGAAGTAACTTACCTGCCGTCTTTTTAGACTCTACAGGAAGAGCCTACACTTTGCCTACGCATACCCTGCCTTCTGCAAGGGGGCAAGGTGAGCCTCTTACTGGGCGTCTCAATGTACCTTCTGGTGCAAACTTTATTGGTATTTTGTCTGCTGAAGAAGAGCCTAGTTACTATTTAATGGCTTCAGATGCAGGTTATGGTTTTGTTGTACCCACTAAAGAGCTGGTGACCAAAAATCGCTCGGGTAAAGCAGTGTTAACCTTGCCTGAGGGGGGATGTGTGCTTACACCCGTTGAAGTGAATGATATTGAGCAGGATTGGTTGGTAGTGATCAGTAACGAAGGCCGAATGCTGGTATTTCCTTTGGCTGAGTTGCCAGTGATGGCACGAGGTAAGGGTAATAAAATCATTAATATCCCCGCACCGAGGGTAGCTGAGCGAGAAGAGTTTGTGGTAGCGATGACGTTATTTGCGTCGGGTGATAGTTTGACCCTTCGGTCAGGAAGGCGGAAGTTGACACTTAAGCCGGCTGATATTGACCACTACCATGGTGAACGAGGCCGTCGAGGAAGCAAATTACCTCGAGGTTTCCAAAAGGTGGATTCAATTGAAATAGAGCCTGGCAACTAGTGTAGAGTTTCTCATACGTCATCGGAAAGTAAAAAGGCAGCCCCAGTGGCTGCTTTTTTTGTTATACCGGTTCGGGTGAAAGTGGGTAAAGGCTAAAAATTTTAGCTTCTGGACCGATAGGGTTTGCCTCAAAGGAGAGTTGCTTGCAAAACGAAAGATCATCTTTATGTATCAAGGGGCTGGTTTTAGCAATAGACGCTAGTTGAAGGGCAACGGCAAGTGGGTTATGAGCCAGTAGCGGGTGAGCATTTTCCTGGGTTTGTTGTTCTGCCATCTCAAGTGCAACGCCACAGCCTATTTTGAGGGTATCCAGTGCGGCCTCTTTTCTTCGGCTTTCCAACTCATTGATGAAATAAAGACCGTGGCTGACGAGTTCAGAAAAACTTAATGCGTCAGAAAAATGTACGACAGCATGCCCATCGGCGGTAAAACTTAACTTGCCTTCGTATTCATCAGTAATGACTTGTAGTAGCTCAGTAAAGTGGCTGAGTAGATCTTGAAAATCGCCAGCAAGCATATATTGCTGCAGCGTAGTCAAGTTATGGAGATGAATGCCGACAATGGCTGTTTGAGTTGGCTCTGGAATACTTTCACCTTCGGGGGCAGGAAGCAGTGCACTAAGTGCCCGTTGAACACTACCCACTTCATCGGGATAGGTTGTCTGGCTTAAGGTGCGTAATGCTCGTTCATCTTTGCGTTGTAATGCAATTGCCAGCCGTTTTAAACGAAAAGTAAGCTGATGTGTTTGTCGCATTAGCAATATGAGCCCGCAAATTAATAGCATCACACTACTCAGTATGACCATAAACATAGCTTCACGTGCAGGTTTGGCAGTCATAACTTGGTCGAGTCGCACTCGAATATGACCTACTAAAACATTTTGGTAATGCACTGGCGCCGAAAAAATTTTGGGATAAGGCTGGCTATTTAGTTTGGACTTGGTTTTCACTGTTGCTAGTAAGCGGTTATCGATACTAAATACTTCTGCACTGTAAATATAAGGGTTTGCAACAAGCTGACTTAAGAGAACATTTAAACTGAGCTGATCACCACTCGTTATAAGGCTTGCTGCGCTCTCGGCAAGCTGCTGGGTAATAGTTTTACCAAATGCATGTGCTAAATGTGTGTTTCCTGCAGAAATTTCTTCATGAGCAATAAAGGCAAATAGTCCACCAAAAACCCCTAAAATGAGTGTAAATAAAATGGCGAATTTTTTTCTGATGGACAACTGCCAGTGACGAAACCGGCGAAATAATTGAATAAATATGTTGTTCGTAGGTTCAAGCACGGGAATACCAGGGGTGGAAATATTTAAAAAGAAAAGGATGTTGTCTTATAGCTTAGACAACCATAGTTGGGTTATTTTACATTATTACAAGTGGCTAAAGCCCAAAACTTGGCACTAAGCATGAGTGTAAATTCCAAATCATGTTTGGGGTTGTTGTAACACAGTATTGCGTTTCATTTATGCTTTTATCACGCCATTTTTACATACTAATAGCTATATGTGTTGTGTATAAGTATGGTGTATTTTAAGTGAAATCGTAATATAACTGACCGTAATATTGCTTGCCTGTTCACTGGTTATTAACAGAAGAGGGGTTATAGGGTGGCGGATATTGTTGTACTCAATCTGCAGGGAAAATACCAACCAACCATTGCAGATCATTTTTTTCAGGTGCTTGCAGGCCACCAGGCTCAGATTTTGGATATTGAGCAATCAGCTTCTCATGAGCACTTCAGTTGTTCAGCATTACTTAGTTTGGCTGATAACACTGATGCGGCACTGCTGTTTAAAGATGTCGTATATTTTGGGCATCGTTTCGGTATTAATGTGCACATTGAACCTGTGAGCCAGGATGATTATCAACGTTGGCTGATTGACAAGCAGCACCCTCGTTATATTGTGACCCTGCTTGCGAGGCAGGTTACTGCTCAATATTTAATGTCAATTAGCCGGCTGGCCCTTGAGCATGGGCTTACCATTGAACGAATGGAACGTCTCTCCGCACCAGTTGATGTGAATACTCCTCCTACGGTTTCCTGTATTGAGCTGATGTTACGAGGTCTACCTGAAAACCTGCCACAGCTTAGGAACCATTGCTTACAGGTGGCTCAAGAGTTAGATGTTGATCTTGCTATTCAAAAAGACAGTGTTTATCGAAGGAGTCGCCGGCTGGTAGCCTTTGACATGGACTCTACCTTAATTCAAGCAGAGGTGATTGATGAGCTGGCCAAAGAGGCTGGAGTCGGTGCCAAGGTAGCAGCTATTACTGAGCAGGCTATGCGTGGTGAGCTGGACTTTAAAGAAAGCTTTACCAAAAGAATGAAGCTGTTAAAAGGTTTGGATGAGTCGGTTTTGGCTGAAGTGGCTGAACGGCTGCAGCTGACAGAGGGGACTGCGAAGCTTATTCCTACTTTGCAGAAGCTGGGCTATAAAACCGCTATTATTTCTGGCGGCTTTACCTACTTTGCTCGCTTCCTACAGCAAAAACTTGGTATTGACTATGTGTTTGCCAATGAGCTGGAAATAGTCGATGGTAAACTGACTGGTGAGGTTATTGGCGAAATCATTGATGGGCAAAGAAAAGCGGCATTATTGCAATCGCTAGCTAGTCAAGAGCATTTAGTAATGGATCAAGTTATTGCTGTAGGTGATGGAGCTAATGATTTACCCATGCTAGGGGTAGCAGGGCTTGGTGTCGCATTTAGAGCTAAACCAGTCGTTAAAACGGCAGCAAAACAATCCATTTCAACCTTAGGGTTAGATGCTTTACTCTATTTGCTAGGGTATCGAGACCAGGATTTACCCTGAGGGGTTAATTAATCTACAAAAAAGGCACCTGTGTAAACCTCCACACAGGTGCCTTTTTTAAAGTTGACTAAAAATCACGAAAGAGTGATTAATTGATAAAGTGATATTCAAATAGTGTTAACAGGCCCTAGGTTATTCGTCATCACTACTAAAGTCATAATCCATTTCTGATACAGGTCCTTGCAAGTAGTAACCTTGAATATAATTCACACCTGCCTGCCAAAGCGTTGCCAGGACTGAGGCATTTTCAACTAAAGGTACAATTGTGAGCTTGCCTTGGCTATGCAGGGAGCTGATCATTGTTTTAAGGTTTTCCTGTGTTTCAGGATTGCTTAAGTCTTGAGTGAATGAACCATCCGTTTTGACGTAATCTACTGTAAGGTGTTTTAAGTTATTAAAAGGGTTAATTGCACAACCAAAATGCGTCAGGGCAACTTTGCAATGTAATTCGCCAAGCGCTTTTGTTAGCTCTTTTGCCTGTTTAAGGTAAGTTGTGGCGTCTTCTTCACTGATTTGAAAAATTAGGCTATCGCTTGGTAAACGGGCAGCTTTAAGTGCAACACTCACCCAAGGAACCAGTGTTTTATCTTGTAACGAGGGACCAGATATATGAATAAACAGTCGTGTACTGTGGCCTTTAGCGCGATGAACTGCAAGTAATTTGATGGATTGTAAAATCACCCACCGATCAATTTTTGCAGCTAATTTGGCTTTTTCTGCTGTCGTAAATATTTCTTTAGTAGGTATCTCTTTACCATCACTGTCGTATAAGCGGAGCAGGACTTCATAATGCTCTTCACTGTCGCCCCTTAAACTGATGATAGGTTGAAACAGTAATTTAAAGTCATTTTTCTCCAGCCCTTGCTGAATCATCGCAAGCACGTTACCTTCGCTGGCTAATTCGGCCAGGTCATCTTGAGCCGTATAAAAAGCAAATTTATTCTCACCCTCTGACTTAGCTTTGTCTGTACCTTTTTGGGCGAGATCTAAAATTTCTTTAACTTTATTCGTTGTTTCATTAACAATGGTGATACCAATACTAACTTTTATTTGAACAGTTCGACCCGATACTTCTGATAGGTGATCTTCAACATTTTTGCAAATCGCTTTTGCTAAAGAAGAGAGGGAATCCTGATTGTCTGTATTCAGCAGTACCATGAATATGTTATCGCCATAACGGGAGATAATATTGGGGGCAGTGATATGAGCTTTCAGTAACGAGCTAATATCGGCTAATACCAGATCAGAGTCCGCTAAGCCTATTTGAGCACGCACCTCATCAAAATTATCGAGAGAAATATAAAATAGGCCGCTATTTCCCTTGCAATCAATTGCTCGTTCTACGGTTTTTTCAAGCTGCTCAGTAAAAAACTGACGGTTATACAGCCCAGTGACCAAGTCTTGTGTGCTGATTTCTTTTAGCTTTTCTTCAAGTTCTGCATTGCCTTTGTCAACACGAATAATCAACTGTGTGCAAGGCTCTCCATCATATGTTGCGGGGGAGAAAGACATGCGCGCTTTAAACTTTGAGTCATCCGCCTTAACCCCATGACACACCAGGTCTTCAGAATTATTTTCGCCTTGTTGATAGTTTTTGAGGAAGTTTTTAAATTGAGCCTGATCTTCTGATGCTAACAAGTCAATAATGGGTAAGCCTTCCATTTCTTCTGGGTCATCATAGCCAAATAGTTCGACATAGGACTTGTTGACATAAATATGCATACCATCATGAACGTAAGCAATGGCATCTACTGAGCTATTTAGGAGTAATTGACAGCGTTTTTCGGCTTCACGAAGAGAAACTTCAGCTTTCCGACGCATTCGTCGTTCTTGCAGGTTATCGACTTCCCTCAGCGAAACAAGCACCAGGCGACGCTCTTCACCATAAAGTACGATATCTTTATAGCCTTGTTGCAAGGCTTCAGTGAATTTATCTGAATTGTAGCTTTCTTGGAGCAAAATAACTGGTAGGTCTTTATTGAGTTTTTTTACTGCGCTCAGTGCTTGATCACCATTTATTTCATCCATTGGATGACTGGCAATTAATAAATCCCATAACTGGCCATTTAAGACCTCTTCCAGATCTACAACAGAGGTGACACGATGAGCGCGAGTTGCTCTACCGGCATTACGAAAAAGACTTACAATTTGCTCCGCTTCATTTTGCGAAGCTTCAATAATTAATAGACGAATAGTGTTGGCTTCTACTTGTTGCATATTTGATCCATTTTCTGGAGTTGAACCACTCCAGCTACAACCAGGGCAATTAATTGTCTTGCACGAACGAGCAAACAACTGTGGGATTGTGTCAGATTAAACTTATCTTTCAAGTTCAACTCAAAAGTGTGAAGGAAGCGCACATTACACACCTAAATTATCGGTTTGTCACACACCTATAGAGTAGCAGTTCACATAAAAATAAGTTTATTAAAGGATATCCCAAATCCCTCCAAATTCGTCATCATCGTCCTTAGTTTTTGGTTTATTCGTACCTGGTTGCTTAATAGAGGAGCCAGGATCAGTTAAGTGAAATTCAAATTGATTAAAGCTGGGCGTTGAAAGAAGCAAGTTGGTAAGCTGTGCTTTATGAATGACACCATCAAGATTGACCTTTATTTTGTGGCCTACTTGAAAGGGAATGCGTGGTGTAATCAGGGAGGCTGGCTGGTCTAATGCTTTAATCTCAGGCACAAAAAAACCACGCATATACTGGCTACTGTCTTCTATTTTTCTTATAAGACACATTGCACAAGGACGGGCATTGCAGGTCAGTAGCTCGATACCAAGCTCTACCTGGTTTTCTCCTTCAAGGTGCAGCCAGCGAATAATCGCTAAGTTCCATGAGTTGTACTCAACCTCATGGATACCCAGAAGTTCACCTGTTTGTAAGTGCTGTGGAAGATGACCTTGCCAGCTGACACAGTAACCGCCAGGGCTTGTGTTGAGTAAGTTAGCACTAAACACAGGGAAGATGGGTTTGTGATTTTTTTCTTCCTCGGGGGTATAGGAAATATTGACCTCATCTTCAGCCAGTAATCGTTGCTCATTATGGCGAGCATCAAATGCAGGAGACCAAACATCATATTCTTTTTTATTGAAACGCTCTTTTTGATGTTCAGGAATATGATCGGCGACATGCTGTACCTCGAGCCAAAGGCGAAATTCCTGCTTGCCACACAAATAATAGTGGGTTGCAGTGAGTCCTACTGATAGCTCAAGGCTTCCAGTGGCGGGAATGCGCTTGAAGCTTCGTTTTTGAAGGGGGCCCCAGGCATGGGCCAAGTGTAAAAGTAGCTCTTTGCTAATGGCTTTGGGAATTGTCAGTTCGCACTCATCAGGGTCTTTGAGAAATAAATTCAGTGTTTCAGTTAGCTCTGTAGACTCTAATGTTCGGTGGTGTGTTTTTAATGTTTTGCTAAAGAGGGCCCGATAGGTTGGGCCGGCATCACTTTCTAAGTCGATAATGAATGTTGTGGGTACGTTGTCTCTGGCAGGTCCTAATATGACAACATCTGTCCAGTATTCAAGGGCATTAAAAATCTGTAATAAATCCCCTTGGCGTACTTGGTTAGGTCTGCTACAGGCAAGCAACAACATACGTTTATAGTTTGCTTCAATCGAGAAGTCATGGATAAATGAATTTTGAGGGTCATCAACGACTTGCTGAAGCAGTTGCAGCGACTCTGCCAAACGATACAGCTGGTGTAATTCATGCCAAAGGTTTTTGGGGATAGGGCAGTAAAGCTGATATGCACGTAGCAAGGTATGAGAGGTATCACTCATGGCGCGGTGAATAGTTTTTACCAATAGCTCTTTATTGCCCTCTGGCTTTTTACCACCAAGTAGCATATCTCTGACAATGTGTTTGTAGCCAATAGTGAGCTGATACTGAATAGTTTGAGCTAAATTGGCGATTTTTCGTTGTTGCTCCGTCAGGACAATCGAATGACCTAAAAAGTGTTTACCGAGCTGGTCACAGACGTAATAACACTGTGGTCTGAAGAACTCCATAATATCAAAGCGCAGCGTATGGGATATTTGCAGCTGGTTTACTTCTTGAAGAGCCAAATATAACTGCTTTGCCATAACACCTAGGTTGGCTTTGGGCAAATCAGTTAGCCAGGACTCAATTGCATCTGGAGTTTTATCTGCAAATGTCAGGCTGGTTCGGCATTGCTTGGGAACTTTTAAATCAAGCGTGTGTTGAGTGCTCATTTAATAAACTACAGTGTCAACAGATTATCATCGAACGTTCTTACTAATTATATAGACCACATTTGACGAGTTTGGTGGGTATACTTCATAGATGTGTAAGACATTCGTTGTATATAATGCAGGACACTGTTGTTGAACTCATGCTTTACCTGCTATACAGGTTGCTGTGGAAGGACTCCTGTACACAGGGTAGGCATGAGTTTTATTGATTGCAGTCTGAGAGTTAGCTGCCTTAGGGTAAAGGAGGAAGAAGCAGTTTACTGGCTGCACCCGCTTGTTCAATAGTGAGTTTGGGTATTAAGTAGCCACTGCCTAACTTCATCATCTGGCCTACAATATGCTGTGCTTTGGCGTGGTCTATATCAAAGTGAGCAGCACCCTGTACCTTATCCAGCACGTGCAAGTAATAAGGAAATGCTCCCCACGATACTAGCTTTTCACTCAGGCTGATGAGTACTTCAGGGTTATCATTAATGCCTTTAAGTAACACGGTTTGATTAAGCACCATACACCCGGCTTGCTGGAGCTGCTGCAGTGCAAAGCCTACCTTGTCGTCTATTTCATTGGGATGATTGCAATGAACAACGACAAGCGTCTTAAGTCTTGTTGAGGTTAGCCAATCTAATAATTCTGGACAAATGCGTTCTGGAATGACAATAGGTAGCCGAGTATGGACCCGTAAGCGTTCAATATGGGGGATTTTGGCTATTTCTTCCGTTAGCCATTTAAGCCGTTGGTCATTTACGGCTAAAGGGTCGCCACCACTATAAATAACTTCACGAATTGTGTCGTCTTTAGTGATATAATCCAGCGCCTCCTGCCACTGGCGTTTATTTAACCGATTTTCCTCGTAGGGAAAGTGACGCCGGAAGCAGTATCGACAGTTTACGGCGCAGGTGCTGCCCACAACCAGTAATACCCTACCTTTATACTTGTGGATAATTCCTTTATGAGTGTTTTTGGGACGCTCAGCTAAAGGGTCTACACTATAACCTGCTGTAGAAATAAGCTCAGCTGCAGTAGGTAAAACCTGTTGTAAGAGTGGGTCGTTAATATCGCCCTTGCGCATCCGCTGTAAAAAAGGGTGGGGCACGCGGAGTGGAAATGAACCACTTGCCTCGTTGGCTGCTGGCAGTAAATCAGCATCTAAGCCAAGTAGTTCGAACAGTTCATGTGGATCGGTAATTGATTCTGAAAGCGTTTGTTGCCAGCGACTACCCTGCACACAGGCTGCTGTTCGCGTTATCATAGGCGCTCAAATAATCTATTGGTGAGGAAATATGGCTAGCTATTCTACCAATGAATTTCGCTCAGGTCTCAAAGTCTTATTGGAGAATGAGCCTTGTGTAATTTTAGAAAATGAATTTGTAAAACCAGGCAAGGGGCAAGCTTTTAACCGGGTTAAACTCCGTAATTTAAACTCTGGTCGTGTCTGGGAAAGAACATTTAAGTCTGGCGAATCACTGGAAGCGGCAGACGTAGTGGATAAAGAAATGGAGTATCTTTATACCGACGGTGAGTTTTGGCACTTCATGCTCACAGATGGTTCTTACGAACAGTATGCAGCTGATCAAAAAGCGGTGGGTGATACCATTAACTGGCTTAAAGAGCAGGATGTATACGAAGTAACACTTTATAACAATGCTCCCATCACCGTGTCACCACCTAACTTTGTCGAGCTAGAGGTGGTGGAAACAGATCCAGGTCTGAAAGGGGATACAGCTCAAGGCGGCAGCAAGCCAGCCACGTTGAGTACAGGTGCTGTGGTTAAAGTCCCTCTGTTTATTAACCAGGGTGAAATTCTGAAGATTGATACGCGTACTGGTGAGTATGTGAGTCGGGTAAGTAATAAATAGCAAACCCCATAATGAAAGTGGAAGGCGACGATTTTGGCCGCTCTTATCCACTTTCATTGGTGTGAAATTAAACGTTTAGTATTAATAAATTTCCGTTGGCTATGTGGCTTTTTTTTGTATTTTAATTTGCCGTATGCAGCTTTAGTAAAAAGGTCTGTGATATGGGTATATATTTACAAAGTAAGCCTTTATCACGTTCTTTTCTTGGCTAATAGGGTGAAAAGTCATGACCCCAGAAAGCGACTGGCAACCAACAGCTTCACTGGAAACGTTAAAGCTGCGAGCCGATTTATTGAGTAAAATTCGCAGCTATTTCCAGCAACAAAATGTTTTAGAAGTTGAAACGCCTGCAATGTCTCATGCTGCTGTATGTGATGTACATATTGAGTGTTTCTCAACTAAGTTTAAGCCTGTAAGTCGGTCTGTGGGGCAGACAGTTTATTTGCATACTTCCCCTGAATACGCAATGAAAAGGCTACTGGTTGCTGGCTCTGGTGATATTTATCAAGTATGTAAAGTTTTTCGTAATGGGGAAGCAGGTGGACGCCATAACCCAGAATTTTCGATGCTTGAGTGGTATAGGGTCGGGCTTGATCACCACCAGTTGATGGATGATGTTACAGGCTTGCTAAGCCATGTATGTGACTTTACAGAGCTGCGTCGGGTTTCTTATCAGCAATTGTTCGAAGAGCACCTAGGAATTAATCCACACCGAACAGCAACTCAGCAGCTTATCAAGCTAGTCAAAGAAAAGGTTGACTCAGAGCTCTCTGGTTTGGAGCGTAATGCATTATTAGAATTACTTTTCACTCACTTAATAGAGCCTTCACTAGGTTGGTCTGCTGAAGGTAAACTCGCAGGTGTTTATGTCTATGACTTTCCTGCGTCTATGGCTGCGTTGTCTCGAGTTCAACTGGATACTGAAGGGCAGCAGGTTGCCAGCCGATTCGAGCTGTTTATTGATGGTGTTGAGTTGGCAAATGGTTATAACGAGTTAGCCGATGCGATCGAGCAAGAAAAACGTTTTAAGCATGATAAAGCCAAGCGGCAAGAGCTTGGATTTGAAGTTAACCCTATTGATGAGCATTTATTATCGGCGCTGAGAGTTGGATTGCCAGACTGTGCTGGTGTCGCCCTGGGTGTAGACCGCTTATTAATGTTACTGGCGGGGACACACGCAATAGCCGATGTGCTCGCGTTCGACTTTGCCCATAGCTAAAAGTTTGCCCATAGCTTGAAAGATAGAGCCAAGTCACCTGAGTGCTGGCTTGGCAAGTATCATACTCTGCTGCTCTATTGGACATTGTTGCTAGTCAAGCATTGAGCATCACAAGCCAAGCACGTTTCACTCATTTCAAGCACGCTTCACTCATTGATAGTTACTCGGGTTTTTCCTGTCTCTCACTTCGAGTAGCAATCGCTTCACCCATTGTCACAGGACAACCCGCACTCAGCTCAGGTAGCCACTGGGCAGCTTGCTCTGGTAATAGCACAATGGCTGTTGAGCCAAGCTTAAAGTGGCCAAGTTCTGCACCTTTTGCCAGCTTAATGGGTTGATTTGCTTCTTGGGTGTAGCTTCGTCTCTGAAGTCTGCGCCTAGGAGGGGTTACCAATCCGGCCCACACGGTTTCAATACTAGCAACAATCATGGCACCCACTAAGACAACAATCATGGGGCCAAAGTCAGTTTTAAAAACACAAACTACTCGCTCATTTCTTGAAAATAAGTTGGGCAGAGCTTCGGTTGTTGCGTCATTAACGGAGAACAAATGCCCTGGAACATAAATCATTTGTTCCAGCTCGCCTGCGAAGGGCATATGAACACGGTGGTAATCCCGTGGTGAAAGGTAAATAGTTGCAAAGTGCCCATTATTGAACTGCTGAGCAAGCTCGAAGTCGCCACCAATAAGTTCACATAAGCTAAAGTGATGGCCCTTAGCCTGGAACACTTGGCCATGCTCAATATCACCCATTTGGCTGATTTTGCCGTCAGCGGGTGATACTAAGTGAGCTGGGTCTTCAGCAATTGGACGAGCACCTTGTTTTAAAGCACGGGTAAAAAAGTCATTGAAGTGAACATAATCCTTAGGATCAGGATGTTCAGCTTCAGACATATTAACGTCGTACTTTTTGATAAACCATTTGATAAAAGCCTGATTAAAACGTTGGGAAGGACTCTCTGCCACCCAATAGGCGGCTCGGGATAACAGGTGTTGTGGGCACAAACGTTGTAAAGCAACAAATAGTTTACTATTCACACGATCACTCTCAAAAAGCAGACAATAAAGTAAAAATCAGGTTATTTCACACAGTAGAGCTACTGTTCAATGGGGGTGTTTGGATCATTACCCCATTCAGACCAGGAGCCATCATAAGCTTTAAGTCGTTGATAACCTAGTACTTTGGCAACTAAGTAGGTAAAACCAGACCGGTGATGTGATTGACAATGCGTTATGACCAATTTGTCCCGAGTTATACCCAAGCTGTTTAAGATTTTACTGGAATCTTCTCGAATTCTTAGTTGTCGGTTTGGGTCCATTAAAATGGTCCACTCTAAATTAATAGCACCAGGTATGTGACCATTTCGCAGAGCCAGCGGCTGTTCTCCGTGAAACTCTGCTGGAGAGCGAGCATCCCATATCACGGTGTCCTGTTCTTTTAGGCTCAATAAAACACACTCTTTATCTGCTCGAGGGGCAATTTGTAGTTGCAGCTGAGGAGAAGTAGGCTCAGGCTTTGATGGCTCAGTTGATAGTGCTCTTCTCTCAGCAGCCCATGCGACACGTCCGCCATTAAGGTAAGAGCTATGCAAGTGGCCTATACAATCTAATGTCCAGATAAACCGGCCAGCCCAGCCACCGCCTTCATCGTCATAAGCAACAATGTGCTTATCTGGGTGATAGCCTATGCTTGCAAGAATTGTCTCAAGCTTTTGGGGATCAGGTAGCTTTCCTTTTGCAGGCTCTTCACCACTCTGTAATGCTGCTCCTGGTAAGTGGACTGCACCAGGAATATGTCCACGTAGGTAGTTTTCAGTGTTGGATAGGTCAACAATTAATAGGTTGGGTGTTGAAAGTAATGGTTCAAGCTCCTCAGGCTCAAGTAGCAAGGGTAAGTGCCGAAGGGGGTTATTATCTGTTAGCTGATCAGTGTTTTGTGGGCTACTCATGTGAGACTCATTCTCATACTAGCAAAGGACGTACATGTATTGGCTTTAGTCATTATTAAAAAGCAACCATGCCATGCAACCTCAGCGCTGGCAACTTTTGGTGTTTTGAATTGAGCTTGAAACAAATATTTAATGTACTAGCGGGCTTGCGTTTTGCTTCGGGTTAAGTGTTTGAGTACTTTGCCAGCACCTTTGCAGACAGTACTAAAATACTTTAAGTCTGCTGCAGTGAGCTCAGTTTGAGAAATACCCAAGTCAGCATAAATCATAGCAATTGGGCGCTTGTTGGCATGCAAGGTAGCTAATAAAAACATTTGAGTATTGACAAGTTGTTTCAGCTGGCTTGGGAGTTTAAACCATATATTGTTGGCTTCCTTCGCATTAACCCATAACACCAATTCTTTATTTAGTAACTGACTCATTGGCGACTCAGCTGGAAGCTCAAGCTTAAACTTAAGAGGAATGCTGTTACTCATTGATATATGAGAGACCAGCATATCCCGTTGCTTATTGGGTAAGGCAATGACCACGCGCTCAAAACCAAGTGCGACATGTAATATATTTGCTGTTTCCTCTAATAATTGAGCAAGGCTTTTATAGAGTTCAGGATAACGAGAAAAGCGCCCTAAGCTGACTTTCACGCTATCGAGATCAATTTTACGTTTAATTTGTGGTGGCTTAGCGGCTGGTTCAGGCTTTTTGGTGGTGGTAGAGGCACTTGGTTGACTGGTTTCTGCTGTCGGCTGAGTTGTTGCAGTGGGCTGCTGAACTTTTAAAGGGGGGCTTTTGCTCAATGTGCTTGGGGTACTTTCCTGCTTTTTAGACGCTTGGCCAGGAGCACTCGGGGTCTTGGCATTAGCTTGCTGCTGGTCTTTGGCTTGCGTTGTTTTGCCCGTCCATAAGCTAAATTCGTCATCAGCGATTTGGGGATTCTTGTTAGAAAGCGCTTGTTCTTTTTGTTGAGATGAAGCTCTCTCTACGGGAGCAGCGGGCTTTTGGGCTGCACTTTTTGTATTTATTGAGTCAGTACTCGCAAGGGCGCTTGGATCATCAGCTAGTACGGTATGATAATCAGCCTGTTTAAAAAAAACGGTGGCTAATGGCGCAGGTCTCATTGCTGGAAGCGTGAAGCAGGAGGCAGTTAAGGCTTGTTGAAAAGCATCATGATGTGTTTGAGGTACTGGCCTGTTGGTATAAAAAGCAAGAAGCTTTAGAACACGATGAACGTGCCGGCTTTCCCAGGAAAAGCTGGTTTCCCAAGCAAGTTGATTACATAGCAATACAGGAAGTGCAGGACTGGCAAAAGCTATTCGAAGAGATGGTGAGTTTTCAAGCTTTTGCCGGAAAGTGTCAGCACGTTGTTGTTGTTCGGGTGGTAACTGTTTGATACAAGCCAGTTTGGCCCAAAGGTCGGGTGGTGCTGCTAGCAAAGGAGACAGTTGGGACATGGGCAGCATGGGCAGCTTCCACTCATTGCAGAGTATAAGTTGCAAGGTGTCCACTGTGCATCCCAGTACATCACGCTCTGTTTTTTGGCGCTGTTGGTGCTGAAGTCTAACCCTTCGCTCAATCATAAGCATTTCTTCTGGTGCCCAGAGCCATAACCCCCAGTAAGCGGAATGAAAAAAAAGTGCAAGCCAATAGACTTCATCTGTCTGTCGCTGTTGAACGCGAAGTTGATGCCAGTAACTCGCTTGAAAGGCCGCATGCATACTGCAGGTAATCATGCGACAGTAAAAGCGGTGGGCAGCGAGATGAGGGTTGAGTGTTAGTGAGGGTATACGGTTAATAAGCTCTGCAAGTTTCTTAATACCTAGTAAGCTCAAAGCCTGCTCAAGATGGCGTACTGGATCAGTGCCTTTTTTTATCTCTCTGTTTACTCGTGAAAATACATGCCAACAAACAATAGGACAACGGCGCATATGCTGAGCAATATCATTTAAAGCAATGCTGGGTTGCTGAATGAATTTAAGTAAGCTGGCTTTGATCTTAGTGTCAACGGGGAAAGGCTCTTTTGTTAATAGGCCTTGCCAATGTTGAATCCCTTTTGCCGAAGAAACACTATCCATAAGAAATTTGTCGAATATCAGTTGATGACCTTTACTAGAAAAGAGAACAAGTGATCCAGTTTGCGCCGACAGGTGTTCTCTTATCTGCAAGTATAGCCACAGGATATCGACATATGTTTACAGGTTGGACTTCTGCTTAATGAAGTTAAAGCAATGGAAGCTCACGCCAGCTGGGCAGGCAGCTTACAATGTTTAAATTACTAGGCTTTATTATTGTTGTGAGCAGTGTTTTGGGGGGGTATGTACTGTCCCATGGTGAGCTCATGGCGCTATGGCAGCCTTATGAGCTGCTGATAATTTTAGGGGCATCCATTGGCTCTTTCTTTATCGCTAATCCACCCTCTGTTTTTGCTGCAGTGCTTCGCTCTTTTCCTGGCTTGCTATTTGGAAGCCGTTTTAATCAAGCTTACTTTATGGATCTACTAGGGCTGCTGTTTGAACTGCTTAATAAAAGCCGGCGGGATGGCATGATGGCTATTGAGAGTGATTTGGATGATCCAGCTGGAAGTACCATTTTTACACGTTATCCGGCTATTTTAAGAGAAGCCCATTTAACTGAATTTATAGCAGATTATTTGCGCTTAATGTCTTCAGGCAATATGGCACCCCATGAGCTTGAAAGCCTCTTTGATATGGAAATTGAAACCCGTGCTGAAGAGCTGGGTCGTCCTGGGGTCTCTGTAAATAAAGTAGCAGATGCGTTGCCAGGGTTTGGTATTGTTGCTGCAGTTATGGGTATTGTGATCACTATGAAAGGGTTAGGGGGGCCACCTGAAGTCTTGGGGATGCATGTTGCTGCAGCATTGGTCGGTACATTTCTGGGAATTTTGTTGGCTTATGGGTTTGTGGGACCCATGGCTCATGCCCTTGAGCATATGAGCCAGGAGGAAATAAACGCTTACGAGTGCGTTAAAGCCTGCCTGGTCGCGTCCCTAGGAGGTATGCCGCCAGCACTGGCAATTGAGTTTGGCCGAAAGGCTCTTTATGCACACAGTCGTCCCAGTTTTATGGAACTGGAACAGCATGTTCGCTCCCGCTAATTAATTTTAGAGGGAGGTATGCCTATGAAGCGTGAAGAGTCGATTATCGTTAAACGGGTTCGTAAAAGCCGTCACGACCATCATGGTGGTTCTTGGAAAATTGCATTTGCTGACTTTGCCACAGCAATGATGGCTTTTTTTCTGGTGTTGTGGTTGCTGGAAAACACAACAGAGCAACAAAAAATTGAGATTGCAGGATACTTTCAGGATCCCGTCGCTTGGAGTGAGCGAGCCAGTCCTTATGTAGTTGATCTTGGAGGTACACCAACCATGGTGGTTGATCAGGGGATAGGATCACCCCTGCAAGACCAAGACCAGAGAAGTCGCTTATCTGCAGAACAGATTACAACATTAGCGGAAGATATTGAGAAAAAACGTTTAGAGTCACTCCTTCAGGAGTTACAGGCACGGGTTGAAGATAATGAGGTGTTAAGACGCTTTAAAGACAACCTGATCATGGATATTACACCTGATGGGTTACGCATTCAGGTAGTAGATGATGATAAAAGCTCTATGTTTGATAGTGGGCGTGCACAATTAAAGTATTATTTTGAGGATGTGCTTTTAGAGTTGTCGCCACTCATTAAGTCAGTGCCCAATAAGATCAGTATTTCAGGTCATACAGATGCAACGCCTTACAGCAAAAAGGAAGACTTTGGTAACTGGGAGCTATCGGCGGCGCGGGCCAACAGTGCACGAAGGACATTGGTTTATGGTGGTATTCCAGAGAGTCAGGTTGCCCAAATAGTAGGTTTGGGAGACTCAAATCTATTTGACCCTGAAAACCCTTACAACCCAGTTAATCGACGGATTGATATTTTGATTATGAGTAAGCAGACCGAAGAGAAAGTTGAGCGGATGACTCATTCCACACCAAGCCCACAACAGCCACTTTTTGAACAGCGTGGCAAGGCAAATTTGGATGATGCTCGTCAGCGGGCGAGAGTGAACCAGCCAGATGCTGAGTCACTCAAGCAGTAACGCATTTTAGGTTTAAGCAAGTAACCGTTTAGTTAGATTCAGTAAAGCTATTAGCAATATGTTCAAAGCTGGTAAAGCGTGTTGCACTAATTAAACCATCCGCTTTGGCTTGCAGAAAGGCACAGCCAGGCTCCTGCTCATGCTGGCAGTCTCTGAATTTGCAGTGCCCAATCAAAGGTTTTAACTCTCGAAAGCCTTCAGCTAATTCCATTTTGGTCATAGGCCATAGTGCAAACTCTCTAATGCCCGGAGAGTCAATAAGCTTTCCCCCTGTTGGGAAGTGGAATAATTTTGCTGATGTCGTAGTGTGAGTACCTTTACCTGATAATTTTGAAAGTGCACCAACACGCGTATCAACATTTGGCAATAAGGCGTTGACTAAAGATGATTTGCCAACCCCTGACTGTCCGACAAATACGCTGGTGTGCTGATCAAGCAGGTTCTGTAAGTTATCAAGACCATGTGCCCGATGGGTTGAGGCTTGTAACACACGATAGCCTAACTGCTGATATGTCGACAGCAACTGTGAAAATGCCTCTTGGTTGCTGTCATTAAGCAGGTCAGTTTTGTTGAAGAGTAATACAGGCTCAATACCTTCTATTTCGGCCGCTACCAGGTAACGGTCTATCAAGTTGGCGTGAGGCTCAGGTATTGGTGCAATGACAATAACGATATAGTCGATATTTGCGGCAACAGGCTTGAGTTGCTGTCTACTGTCTGGGCGGGATAGTAAGTTATGTCTGTCTAAGCCAGCAACGACAACACCTGTGTTATCTGCACCTGCTCGCCACACAACAAAGTCACCAGTAACTAAGGCGGGTAAGTTTGCACGAAGATGACAGCGAAATTCATTACCGGGTTGGTTGAGAGGTTCAATAGCTAGCTGAGTGCCATAGTGGGCAATAATCAAGCCCTGCTGCTCTGGACCAAGCTCACCTGATGCTAAGTCTTGCTGGAACTTGTCCTGTTGCTGGTTTGCACGTTTGGCGCGCTCATCTTGAATTTTTTTAATGCGCCATGACTGGCGGCGGTTAAGGTGACGTTTAGCCATAGGTGGACGGCTTTCTCTCCATAGGCGTTTGCTTTAGCTGATAGTTGAGCATTATCATGAACCGTGGAGTATAGTTCAACTTTATAGGCATTTATATTTAAGCCCAGTGCGTTTTATACTGAAAAGAAGCGTTCTTGTTGGAAAAGCTTGAAGAGAGCTGTACTGTACTTAGTTGCCAGCTTGATCAATGGTTATAAGGTAGGTTAATGGCTAAAGCAGATAATCTCATTTGGATCGATATGGAAATGACAGGGCTGGACCCAGACCTGCATCGTATCATTGAAATTGCCACAGTGGTGACTGATGGACAGCTTAATATAATTGCTGAAGGCCCAGTACTTGTAGTTCATCAACCTGATGACCATCTAAGCCTGATGGATGATTGGTGTGTCCAGCAACACGGCAGCTCTGGACTAACAGCAAAAGTTCGCAAAAGTTTAATCACTGAAAAGCAGGCAGAAGCTGAGACTATTGCATTTCTTTCTCAATATATAGAGCCAGGCCAGTCACCCATGTGTGGTAACACTATTGGTCAAGACCGGCGTTTTTTATATCGCTATATGCCTGATTTAGAACGTTTCTTTCACTATCGCAGCATTGATGTCAGTACCCTCAAAGAGTTAGCTCGACGCTGGCAGCCTGAGCTGCTGGACGGCATCACTAAAACGTCAAGCCATCAGGCATTGGCTGATATTTATGAGTCGATTGATGAGCTTCGTTACTACCGAGAGCATTTCATTCAATTGTCTTTGCCTGCCTCTAAAAAAATGCCTACACCGAAAAAAAGTAAGCAAGCAAAAACAGAGTAGACTTTTCCTCAATACGTGGTCAGGGCCTGCTGCATTAAGTGTCTCTTAACACCCTGTAGTTTTCATATGGTGTTGCTTTAATGCCCAAAGAATATGTTCCCGTACCATGTCATCTGGAAAATCTTTCCTACTATTAAGCGCGGCGATAACCTCTGGTGTCGTCGCAGCATTCCCTAGGCCAACAGCAAGATTGCGTAACCAGCCTTTGTATCCTGTACGCCGTATTGGAGAGCCTTCAGTTGCGCTAAGAAACTGTTCTTCAGTCCATAAAAACAAAGTAGTGAGATCACTACTGTCAAGCTTATGGCGTGGCAGAAAGTCAGTTTCTTGAGTCGGCTTGGCAAACTTGTTCCAAGGGCATACCAGCTGGCAATCATCACAGCCAAAAACCCGATTACCGATTTTCGGGCGGAGGGCCTCAGGTATGGCTTCTTTCAACTCAATGGTTAAATAAGAAATACATTTACGGGCATCGAGCTGGAATGGACCAACGAACGCATCCGTCGGACATATATCCAAACAAGCTTGGCAGCTGCCGCAGTGCTTAGTCGCTTGAGGGGTATCAATAGGTAAAGGCAGATTAGTATAAAGTTCGCCTAAAAAGAACCAGGAGCCGGCTTTGCTATTGAGCAGTAGTGTGTTTTTACCAATCCAACCAAGTCCAGCCTTTTCGGCAAGGGCTTTTTCCAAAACGGGGGCAGAATCAACAAATGCCCGGTAACCAAAGTGGCCTGCAACCTCAGTTATTTTGTTTGCGAGTTTGGCCAGGCGTTTGCGAATGACCTTATGATAGTCACGGCCAAGGGCATAGCGTGAAATATAGGCTTGCGAAGAGCTTTGTAGCACTTTGACTGCCTGCGTATCGCCTGGCAGGTAATCCATTCTCACCGAAATTATGCTTATTGTGCCGGGTACGAGTTCATCAGGGCGACTGCGTTTATTGCCATGGTCTGCCAGGTAACCCATCTCGCCATGGAAGCCTTTAGCTAACCAACTCTTTAGATAAGTTTCATGTTCACTTAAATCTATGCTGGTAATACCTGCGTCCTGGAAACCAAGCTCTCTTGCCCACAGCTTAATCTGTTGGGCCAGCAAGCCAAAGTCAGTTTGTGAGGTCGCAATGTTTGTCATGCTTCATTACTACTATGCATTAAATGGGTAGTGGGTTTTTGCCTGGCAGAGGCCAGCAAACTCTGACTGAGAGGATTCTGGGACTCGTAAAATATGGTGGAGCCTGAGGGAGTCAACTGCATAGCTTGCCTACAACGGTCAGTTGCAAAGTGAAAGTGATTATTTACTTATCTGGGGAACCCACATCTTAAGCGAGTGTCAACGTTTTAAGTGCTAGATAAAGACTACAGTCAACGTATAATTGAGGAAGTGCTATCTAGCTCCGCTTGAGGGATGCCAACGTATGAACCATAGTTTACCACAGCAACTCTTTACCGCTGAACAGGTGAGAGAATTAGATCATGCTGCGATCAATGAGCAAGGTATAGCAGGCTTTGAGCTCATGAGGCGGGCAGGAAAAGCGGCGTATCGCGCTATGATTGCGCACTGGCACCTAAGGTCTCAACAGCAGCGCTTAATTTCTCAGCAGCCAGCTTGCAAAATTCAGGTATTTTGTGGTGGCGGTAACAATGGCGGAGACGGTTATATTGTTGCAGGCCTTGCAGCTCAGGCTGGCTTTACTGCAGAAGTTGTTATGGTGGTTCCGGGGGAGGGCCTAAAGGGCGATGCTTTTTTAGCCTATGAGTGGTGTCAACAGTTTGACGTTGTGTTGACCTCATACTCCCCTGAAATCAAGATAGATGGCGATATCCTGGTGGATGCATTACTGGGAACGGGGCTTTCTGGTGTTGTTCGGGATCCCTACTTAGCGATTATTGAGCGTATCAATGCTGCAAACCAGCCTGTGTTAGCAATTGATATTCCCTCTGGCTTATGTGCCGATTCAGGCTCAGTGTTAGGTGCTGCAATTAAAGCCAGTCTGACCGTGAGTTTTATCGGCATGAAGCGTGGGCTGCTCACGGGAGTAGCCTCTGATTATTGCGGTGAGCTGGTCTATGCCAGTTTAAATGTACCTGATGTCATTTTTAACTCGGTGCCCTCAACGGTTTGGCTGTTAACTGAAAAAACAATAGGGCCTGTGCTTTTACCTCGCTCTCGATGTGCACATAAAGGACACTTTGGGCATTTACTTATCATTGGTGGTGCCCCAGGAATGGCTGGAGCTGTCACTATGGCTGCTGAAGCAGCGCTGAGTATGGGGGCTGGCCTGGTTACCGTTGCCACTTTAGCGAGTCATGCTGCTGCGATTCAGGCAAGAACACCAGAAGTGATGGTGCATGCTATTGATGACCCTGCGCACCTTGAGGGTCTTTTAGCGGATAAAACAGCGATTGTCATTGGACCAGGTCTTGGCCGCGATAGCTGGGGTAAGGCAGCTCTTAAAGCAGTAATGAAGGTTGATGTGCCTTTGTTAGTCGATGCTGATGGCCTTAATCTGATGGCTCAAGAGCTTGAGTCTTGGCGCTGCAACCGCAAGCAGTTGTTATTAACGCCGCATCCAGGTGAGGCTAGCCGGTTATTGGGTGAAAGTACCCAGTCGGTCCAGCATGATCGTTTTGCTGCGGTTAGTCGTATTTGTAAGGTGTTTAATGCTTCAGTTGTATTAAAGGGAGCAGGTAGCCTAGTCAGTGATGGTGAGCAAGTATGGGTTTGTCCTGCGGGCAATCCTGGTATGGCATCTGGTGGTATGGGGGATGTGTTAAGTGGTATGTTAGGTGCCTTTTTAGCGATCGGGTTACCACCGTGCAAGGCCGCAAAGCTGGGTGTCTGGTTACATGCAACGGCAGCTGATGTGATTGCGGCTGAGTTTGGGGAGTGGGGGCTAAGAGCAACTGAGCTGATACCTGAAGCTCGCCATCTTTTGAATCAATTAGTCACGGAAAGTGAGGAGCAATGACTTCTGGGCAGGCTATTCTGTTAGTAGATGAAGCTGCAACTGTTGCCTTTGGACGTCAGTTAGCCAAAGCAAGCGGGGGCAAGGGTGTTATTTTTCTTTATGGGGATTTAGGTGCAGGTAAGACCACACTATGTCGAGGTGTCTTGCAGCACTTAGGGCATGAGGGGGCTGTCAAAAGCCCTACGTATACTATCGTAGAACCTTATAAGTTGGAATCAGGGCAAGTAGTTTATCATTTTGATCTTTACCGCCTGGGCGATCCTGAAGAGTTAGAGTTTTTAGGGGGGCGAGAATATTTCAACCAGTCTGCATTGTGTTTGGTTGAGTGGCCAGAGCGTGGCGCGGGCTTTTTACCTCCTGCAGACATTAAGCTTACCCTTCAGTATCAGCAAGGGGCTCGAACCATAGAAGTCATAGCTTTCAGTCAGCATGGTCAAGATATTGCTGCAAAGCTTGCTCATGATAGAAATGTAAACCATTAGGGGTTCCTGTCATTATGATCAACAGGTTAGTCATGTTGTTGGCCTGCGTGAGCTTGTGGCTGGTGAATGTTACTCAGGCAGCCGATATTAAAGGGGTTAGGTTATGGCGTGCACCTGATAATACTCGCTTGGTTTTTGATTTGTCAGGTCCCGTCGACCATAAGATTTTCGAGCTAGAAAATCCTGACCGCCTGGTTATTGACATTAAGCAGGCCAAATTAAAGTCAGCGCTCAGCGAATTGACGCTCAGTAACACACCCATTAATAAAGTTCGTCATGGTAAACGAAATGGCCGTGACTTAAGAGTGGTGCTGGATTTAAAAACAGCCGTTAGGCCGCGTAGCTTTGTGCTAAAACCTAATCAAACCTATGGTGACCGACTGGTTATTGATTTATACGACCGTAATGTCAAACCTATCGTTAAGTCTGCACCTCAAGTTGCCATCACCTCTTCTGGACGTGTAGGGCGGGACATCATTATTGCGGTAGATGCCGGACACGGTGGTGATGACCCTGGAGCAATAGGCTATCGTGGTCTTCGAGAGAAAGATGTGGTGCTAAAGATTGCCCGTCGTTTGCATCAGCTTTTTGCGCGGGAGCCAGGATTTAAGTCATTTCTTGTGCGCGAGGGTGATTATTATGTAGGGCTGCGTCAACGCACTGTTATTGCTCGACAGCGTCGTGCCGACTTATTTGTTTCTATTCATGCTGATGCATTTAAAAATAGACGGGCAAATGGTGCTTCAGTCTTTGCAATATCACAGCGTGGTGCAACCTCAGAAACAGCTCGCTGGCTTGCCAGCCGGGAGAATAGTTCAGATCTAATTGGTGGTGTGGGCAATGTTAGCTTAAGTGATAAAGATGCAACCTTAGCGGGTGTGCTTTTGGACTTATCCATGACAGCGACACTTACATCAAGTCTTGAGGCTGGAGGGCAAGTACTGCGTCAAATGGGGCAAATTAGTCGACTCCATAAGCGACATGTAGAACAAGCTGGATTTATGGTACTAAAGTCGCCTGATATTCCATCCATCTTGGTTGAGACGGGGTTTATTACCAACCCTATTGATGGAAAGAAACTGGGAACAGGTTCACACCAAGAGCGCGTTGCTCAGGCCGTTTTTAATGGGATTAAAAAATACTTTTATCAATCCCCTCCAGCCAATACTTATGTTGCTCAGCTTAAGCAGAGAGGACCAATAAGAGGTGGTCCAACTCGCTATGTTATTCAGCGCGGTGATACGCTTTCTGAGATTGCCAGTCGCTATAATGTATCTGTCAGTAGTTTGCGATCTAGAAATAAGCTTAAAGCAGATAGAATCCGTATCGGACAGATCCTGCATATACCTAATTAAAATCATTGGAAAAGTGTGATTTGAAGTATTTTTGACAGGTAAAACCGGGCAGGGTGCTTTTCACTTTGCCCGTTACCCGTTAACCTAAGCGCCCTCCAAATTAAGCTTATACTCCAACTAACATAGATGACGCATTAATCATGAAGCGTATAAGTCTGCTAAGTCCACGTTTAGCAAACCAGATTGCTGCGGGTGAAGTTGTTGAGCGCCCGGCTTCTGTAGTCAAAGAACTGGTTGAAAATAGTATTGATGCAGGTGCTACTCGCGTTGATATTGACGTCGAAAGTGGTGGCGTAAAGCTCATTAAGATTCGTGACAATGGTAGTGGAATTTTAAAAGATGACTTGGCTCTAGCGCTGAGCCGCCATGCCACCAGTAAAATAACTGAGCTAGAAGACTTAGAGGCTGTGGCAAGTTTGGGATTTCGTGGAGAAGCGCTGGCCAGCATCAGCTCTGTGTCTCGATTATCGCTGACAGCAAATACCGAAGGGCAGGCTGAGGCATGGAGTGTGCGTGTCGAAGGTCGTGATATGGAACCAGTTTTGTCACCAGCATCTCATCCCACGGGCACAACGATTGAAGTACGTGATCTATTTTATAATACGCCAGCTCGTCGTAAGTTTTTAAGGACTGAAAAAACTGAGTTTGGTCATCTGGAAGAAGTGATTAAACGCATAGCATTGAGTCATTTCGATATTAACTTTCAGCTACGACATAATCAGCGTGTTATTCACCAGCTTCGTTCAGCCCATAGCGCACTGGAAAAAGATCGACGGGTCGCAACAGTGTGTGGCCCTGCTTTTCTCGAACAGGCTGTGTGTATTGATGCTCAAGCAGGAGATATGCGTTTATGGGGTTGGGTTGGATTGCCTACCTTTTCTCGTAGCCAGGCAGACCTTCAGTTTTTCTTTGTGAATGGTCGTGTTATCCGTGACAAACTAGTCAGTCATGCTGTCCGCCAAGCCTATCGTGATGTGCTTTATAATGGACGGCATCCCGCCTTTGTACTGTATTTGGAGCTTGACCCTGCTGGTGTGGATGTTAACGTCCATCCAACAAAACATGAAGTGCGCTTTCGTGATAGCCGTGCTGTGCATAACTTTCTCTTTAGCCAGTTACACCATGCATTAGCTGAGGTGAGTCCAGAGCATCACCTGATATCTCAAAACTTGGCTGAAAAAGAGCTGGAAATTAAGGCTAAAGATAATACTGCTGCTGGTGTATTCGCTGGTCAGCAGGCCATAGACTGGTCGCAAAGTCGTGAGCATACGAATGGAGCTGCTTCAGACAAAACTGAAAAGCCATCCATTTTCCAAACAGAAGATACTCCAGTGCAGTATGCTTCAACATCTACCAAGCACTCTTCAGGCTTAGCTTCTAAGCGCTGGGAGCAGAATACATCACCTTCTACCCAGCAGGTCAGTGAGCAAATCGCAGGGTGGCAGCGCTTGGATAATAGTGCAGAGGAGGTTTGGCATGAGCTGCAGAATAAAGAAGTAGCTCATGGTGAAGTTCCACCATTAGGTTTTGCTATTGCCCAGTTAAAGGGTGTTTATATTTTGGCAGAAAATGAGCATGGTATGGTGCTGGTTGATATGCATGCGGCTCATGAGCGAATTACTTATGAGCGCATGAAGGTGGCTTATGCTGGTGAGGGCATTAAGACTCAACCTTTGCTGGTACCTGAGTCTATAGCGATTAGTGAGCGAGAGGCAGACTGTGCAGAAGAGCACAAAGCGCTCTTTAAAACTTTGGGGTTTCAAGTCGCCAGGATGGGGCCTGAAACACTCGTGATTCGTGAGATTCCTGCTATCTTGGGTAAGCAAAATGTAAAGCCACTAGTGACAGCAGTAATCACTGATCTGATGGAATATGGTGCTAGTGATCGGATTGAAGCCCATATCAATGAAATACTGGCAACGATGGCCTGTCATGGGTCGGTTAGGGCCAATCGGCGGCTGACGGTTGCCGAGATGAATGCCCTGCTGCGTGATATGGAAAGCACTGAGCGAAGTGGGCAATGTAATCATGGTCGTCCAACGTGGACCCAGCTGACAATGACTGAACTCGATAAGCTATTTCTTCGGGGCCGTTAATGAGTAACGAGCAGCGACCTTTTGCCATTTTTTTGATGGGACCCACCGCATCAGGTAAAACTGACTTGGCGCTTTTTTTAGCTGAGCACTTACCTTGTGAATTAATTAGTGTGGATTCTGCGCTGGTTTATCGTGGGATGGATATTGGGACCGCAAAACCAGATTCCGTAACATTAGCAAAGTACCCACACCATCTGGTGGATATTTTAGATCCTGCTGAACCTTACTCTGCAGCAGACTTTGCCGAGGATGCGCTGCGGCTAATGGCGGAGATAAGCAAAAACGGAAAAATACCACTCTTAGTGGGTGGAACTATGTTATATTACAAAGTTCTGTTTGAGGGTATAGCGACTGAGTTGCCGTCTGCGGATGAAACTATTCGAGAGCAAATTTTAAGTGATGCTGCAAAACTTGGTTGGCCAGCATTGCATCAGCGGCTAGCGTCTTTTGATCCTGAGTCTGCGCAGCGCATTCACCCAAATGACCCTCAGCGCATGCAACGTGCGCTTGAAGTGTATCTGCTGACGGGCAAGACCCTTACCCAGTATCACCTTGAGCAACAAGCAACGCATGAGTTTCCTTATCGCACACTGAAATTGGCTATTGCACCAACTGAGCGAGCAGTGTTGCATCAGCGCATAGCTGATCGCTTTCAGCATATGCTGGACTTAGGTTTTATTGATGAGGTTGAGGCGCTAAAGCAACGCCCCGACCTATCAAAAAAACTACCGAGTATGCGTGCTGTTGGTTACCGGCAAGTGTGGGATTATCTTGATGGGGAACTGAGTTACGAGGAAATGATCGAAAAGGGAGTGATTGCAACCCGACAGCTGGCTAAACGTCAATTTACCTGGTTAAGACGTTGGGAAAACTTGATCTGGTTGGACTCTCTGACAACAGATGCGGAATATACGGCCTTGAAAATAGTAGAGCAGGAACTTATATAGGGTTTGGCTCATAAATTTCAGCTATCATGTGGCTGTTTTTCGCTGTGCACACTATGGTTTTAATGGTGCATGCTGGCTTTCAGTATGACGACCATTTTGCCGCTGTAGATTGATTACTGTGTTGACCTCATCTTACTGCTAATCAAACTGACTTGGCGGATTCTTTGTAGTAAGCACTTTTTTTTATTTTTTTGAACGATAAAGGAGTACAACAATGTCAAAAGGGCATTCTTTACAAGACCCTTACTTAAACCTGCTTAGAAAAGAGCGTATCCCGGTTTCTATCTATTTAGTCAACGGTATCAAGCTACAGGGCCAAGTTGAGTCCTTCGACCAATTTGTTATCCTGCTAAAAAATACAGTTAGTCAAATGGTATATAAACACGCGATTTCAACGGTAGTACCAAGTCGTCCTGTACGGCTGCCTATGCAGAATACTGAGCAGGGTGAAGCTACAAGCTAGTTAATTAGCAGGAGATTCGCATTGTTTTTTGAACGCCATCAAGGTGGCGAACATGCCATATTGGTTCATCCTGAACTGATTGACGATAAAGAACGGGAAGATCCCCGCGAGTTTGAAGAACTGGTTGGTTCTGCGGGGGCTAACCCCGTCGCCTTTATCACCTCTACAAGCCCGCAACCCCATCCCAAGTTCTTTATTGGTAAAGGCAAAGTTGAAGAAGTTCGCCAAGCTGTCAAACAACTGAAAGCTGAAATTGTTATTTTTAACCATAGTCTATCTCCAACTCAGGAACGAAACCTCGAGAGAGAGCTTGAATGCCGTGTGGTAGACCGAACGGGATTAATACTGGATATCTTTGCCCAGCGCGCACGTACCCATGAAGGTAAGTTACAAGTAGAGCTAGCCCAGTTACAGCACTTAAGTACTCGTCTGGTTCGAGGCTGGACGCATTTGGAGCGCCAAAAAGGGGGTATTGGTCTTCGTGGTCCAGGGGAAACTCAGCTGGAAACAGATCGACGTTTATTGCGTGAACGGATCAAATCAATACAAAAGCGGCTAGATAAAGTTCGTAAGCAGCGAGATCAGAGTCGTCGGTCAAGAAAACGTGCTGATGTACCACTTGTGTCGTTGGTAGGTTATACCAATGCGGGGAAATCAACACTGTTTAATACACTTACGACAGCAGAAGTGTATGCAGCTGATCAGTTATTTGCTACGTTGGATCCAACGCTACGGCGTATTGATGTACAGGATATTGGTTCGGTAATTGTTGCAGACACCGTTGGATTTATAAGACACTTGCCTCACAAGCTAGTACAGGCATTCCGGGCAACATTAGAAGAGACTGTTGCTGCTGACTTGCTAATTCATGTAATTGATTGTTATGACAGTGAACGTGATAGCAATATTGAACAAGTTAATGATGTTTTACTGGAAATAGGGGCTGAAAAAGTGCCTTCATTGCTGGTGTATAACAAAATTGACTTGCTTGCTGATCGTGCTCCGCAAATTGATTACGATGAGGAAGGCAAACCTTGGCGAGTATGGGTTTCTGCACTCAGTGGTGAAGGTATGGCACTCATCAAGCAGGCTATTTCAGAGCTGCTGGGTGAAAGTGTCGTAGAAGCTACCTTACAGCTGAAGCCTTCACAAGGGCGATTAAGGGCGGAGCTATTTCGCTTAGGTGCGGTACTGGATGAGCGTAGTGAAGATCATGGTGGTTGGCTGATACGTGTGCGGATGCAGCAACATGATTTACAGCGCTTGGCCAAGCGAGAGGGTGAGTTGCAGACGTTGTAGAGATGAATAACCTTGTAAAGTAAAGTTGCACCTCTGCGCTAAGGTTCCTACAATTTCAAAACAAATCATTATTAAAGCGAGCTGTGTAATAACATTTGTTTGTTACACAGCGTTTTTACTGATTATCTAATCATCACGGGTGTAACGGAGAAGTCTATGGCCTGGAATGAACCGGGTGGAAATGACAAGCATCAAGACCCTTGGGGGGGTGGTAATAAGGGGAATAATCAGGGACCTCCTGATCTTGATGAGGTGCTTCGCAAATTCCAACAAAAGTTGAATGGACTATTTGGTGGAAAGGGTGGCGGCTCTGCGTCTGGAAGACGTGGCTCTGGCTCTGGTGGCATGTTTTCTCTTGTCGTTATCATTGCAGTTGTTCTTTATGTTTGGAATGCGGTGTATACCATCGATGAAAAAGAACAAGCCGTCGTGCTGCGTCTGGGGAAATATCATGACACTGTAGGTCCAGGCTTACATATGTACTTTCCTCCTTTTGAAAAAAAGTTTCAGGAACGGGTAACTGAGTTTCGTACCTACAATTTACGCCAGCAAATGCTGACAGAGGATGAAAATATTGTTGAAGTGGCAATGTCTGTTCAGTACAACATTGGCAACCTTAAAGACTTTGTGCTGCAAGTAGAGGACCCTATCAGCAGTTTAGAACAAGCGACACAGAGTGCCCTTCGTCATGTCGTCGGTGGCTCTGAAATGCACTCGGTGCTTACTGAAGGGCGTGAAGCTTTGGCTGATGAGGTGAAAGAGCGTTTGCAGTCTTATGTTAACCTTTATAAAACCGGCATAGATGTTGGGCGGGTTAACGTCGAAGCTACTCAACCTCCTAGAGAAGTTCAAGCTTCATTTGATGATGTTATTCGTGCGCGAGAAGATAAAGAGCGGGTACAAAACAAAGCGCAAGCTTATAGTAATGCCATTATCCCTGAAGCAAGAGGTGAAGCTCAGCGTAAGTTAGAAGAGGCAGGAGGTTACCGCCAGGAGGTAATAGCTAAAGCCGAAGGTGAGGCAGAGCGTTTTTCTCGATTATATGCTGAGTATGAAAAAGCACCAGAAGTAACAAGAGAGCGTTTATATTTGGATGCGCTGCAAGAAGTGCTTACGTCGACCAATAAAGTGTTGGTTGATGTAAAAGGTGGAAATAATGTGATGTATTTACCTTTAGAAAAACTCACTGGAGGTAGCTCAAGTGTTAATACATCAAGCTCTGCAACTGGTTTAACACAGCAAGAAATGAATAGTATAGCCACTCGGGTTGCAGATGAACTCCGTAAACGAGCTCCCACAGCTACTAGAACTGGGAGGACTGTACGATGACTCCTAAATCGTTATTTGGTTTGATTCTTACCTTCATAGTTGTTCTGGTGGGCTGGGATAGCTTTTATATTGTGACGCAAATTGAGCGGGCTGTGGTGCTACGCTTTGGTCAGCTGGTGGAGCCAGATGTGCAGCCAGGGTTACATATTAAAGCGCCATTAATAGACAAAGTTATTAAGTTTGATGCTCGCTTGCTGACATTAGATGCTCCTCCTGAGCGCTTTTTGACCCAAGAAAAGAAAGCGCTCATTGTAGACTCATATGTTAAGTGGCGCATTAAAGATGTAGGTAAGTTTTACCGTTCTACAGCAGGTAGCGTATTACAGGCTAATCGATTGTTATCACAGCGGGTTGAGTCAGGTCTGCGAAACCGGGTAGGTCGTCTCTCACTCCAAGAGGTTGTTTCTGGAAAGCGAGATGAACTAATGGATGAGTTGACTAAGGTGCTTAATACTTTTACGGAAGAAAACTACGGTATTCGTGTTAATGACTTGCGGGTTAAGCGAATTGATCTTCCTCCCCAGGTAAGTGACTCAGTCTTCGAGCGGATGGCTACGGAGCGGGAAAAAGAAGCTCAAGAGTTACGTTCACAAGGTAATGAACAGGCTGAAATAACGCGAGCTACAGCTGATCGTGAGCGTCGTGTATTGCTAGCGGAAGCTTATAAAGAAGCTGAGAAAATTCGAGGTGAGGGTGATGCTAAAGCGGCAGCAATATATGCCAATGCCTATAACCAGGATCCAGAATTTTATGCTTTTTATCGTAGTTTAAATGCTTACAAAGAAAGCTTTAAAGAAAATAATGGTATGATGATACTGGAGCCTGACAGTGACTTTTTCAAATATTTGAAAAACTCTGATAGGCAGCCTGCAACACCTGTTGGCAGTAGTGACTAACGGAAACCACTAAACAATTACTGTACTCCATAAAAATCATGTTATGATTGTTCAAACCGGGTTCATTACCCGGTTTTTTGTTGCCTGACACTTGGAGACTTTTGTTTATCAGCTGGCTTGGATGCATCATCGATGGATTTTTGGCGTGAGTTACTTGTAGCATTTTGTTTAATGCTGGTCATTGAGGGCATTATTCCCTTTTTATATCCTCATCGGTGGCGTGAATTGGTGGCTATGTTAGCCCAGATTGATGATAAGACATTGCGAATTATTGGCTTGGTAAGCATGTTAACGGGCACAGCGTTGCTTTATTTAATCAATTAGATTTAATCAATGAGCTGAGCGGGTAAGACCATGACTGTTGCTGATCGTTGGTTACTGCCGGATGGTATTGATGAGGTGCTACCTCCTGATGCTATGCGGGTGGAAGAACTCCGTCGTCTTCTGTTGGACTTATACCATAGTTGGGGATATGACTTAGTTATTCCCCCTCATATTGAATACTTAGATTCGTTACTGACAGAAAGTAATCGTGATCTTGAGTTACAAATGTTTAAAGTAACAGATCAGCTAACAGGTCGAATGATGGCTCTACGCGCTGATATGACTCCTTCTGTAGCGCGAATTGATGCCCATAAACTGGGTAAAGAGGGACCAGTACGGCTGTGTTATTGTGGTAGCGTTTTTCATACTCGGCCCTGTTCACTGGCGGCTTCGCGAAGTCCTATTCAAGTAGGTGTCGAGTTGTATGGCCATGCTGGTATAGCCAGTGACCTTGAAGTAATTAATTTAATGCTTGCAACATTAGCGCTGGTTGGCTTAGACGACGTTTGTGTTGGAATAGGGCATGCAGGCATTTGGAAAGGTGTTTTAGCTAATTCTGATTTGAGTAAAGCTGACCAAGAAGAATTACACCTTTTAATGCAACGTAAAGCACTTCCGGAATTACACGATTTTATTCAGCAGAAAGTTTCAGATGTAACGCTAGCATCTATGCTACAAATGTTGCCAACACTCTGTGGTGGTATTGAGGTGCTCCAGCAAGCTAAAGCAAGCCTAGCACCTGCTGGAGAGCAGGTATTAAATGCACTGACCCAGCTTGAAGAAATTGCTTCAGGCATTCAGCAGGTTAACCCCAAAGTGACATTATACTTTGACCTGAGTGAACAGCGAGGCTTTGATTACCATACAGGGGTTCTCTTTGCAGCCTATACTGCTGGGCAGGGGCAAGCAGTTGCCCAAGGTGGTCGTTATGATGGTGTGGGTGCTTGCTATGGGCGATCCCGGCCTGCAACTGGTTTTAGTACAGATTTAAAAGTTTTATTAAGCCTGTTGACTGCAAATGTCACTCAAGGTGAGAAAAGTATATGGGCTCCAGTCGATGCTGATCGTGTTGTGGTCGATGAACTTCGTCAGCGAGGAGAGCGTGTGATTTGTGCGCTTCCTGGTGCGCTTCCTGGTGCGCAGACAAGTCCGGCATCACTAGGCTGTGATCGGCAGCTGGTCCATACTGATGGTCAGTGGCAGGTGTTACCGCTGTAAGGCAGTACAGCAGCACAAAGTTTTGTTTATTACGAGAAACTTTAGAGAAATAGTTATGGGTAAAAATGTTGTTGTATTGGGCACCCAATGGGGTGATGAAGGTAAAGGTAAAATTGTAGACCTTTTAACTGAAGAGGTATCTGCAGTTGCCCGCTATCAAGGTGGTCATAATGCCGGTCATACACTGGTTATTGATGGACAGAAAACTGTATTGCACCTAATCCCTTCAGGTATTTTGCGTGATGGGGTGATGTGCTATATCGGTAATGGTGTGGTGTTATCACCAGAAGCATTACTGAAAGAGCTGAAGGAGCTTGAAGATAAGGGAGTACCTGCCCGTGATCGGCTCCGGCTAAGCCCTTCTTGCCCACTGATTCTGCCATTTCATACCGCACTGGATCATGCTCGTGAGCAGGCCCGAGGCAGCAACAAAATTGGCACAACTGGACGTGGCATTGGTCCTGCTTATGAAGATAAGGTCTCTCGTCGGGGATTGCGTCTAGGGGACCTGCTAAACCATAACCGCTTTGCGGATAAACTGCAGGAAGTAATGGAGTACCATAACTTTGTTCTGCAACACTATTACAAAGCTGACACTCTAGACTTTCGTGAAGTGTTAGATGATACCCTGGCGATGGGTGATGCCATGCTGCCAATGATTGAAGATGTGACAGCAACCCTGCATCAGTTTCGCCAGCAAGGTAAGAATATTTTGTTTGAAGGGGCACAGGGTGCTCTGCTCGATATTGATCATGGTACCTATCCGTTCGTAACGTCTTCAAATACTACGGCAGGTGGTGTTGCTACAGGCAGTGGCTTTGGTCCGCTGTATCTGGATTATGTCTTAGGCATAACTAAAGCCTATACTACCCGAGTTGGCTCTGGACCGTTTCCAACAGAGCTAAGTTGTGAAGTTGGTCGTCACCTAGCGACTAAAGGTAATGAGTTTGGTGCAACTACAGGGCGTCCTCGTCGTTGTGGTTGGTTTGATGCAGTGGCACTTCGGTATGCAGTTGATGTCAATAGTATTTCTGGGCTGTGTCTGACTAAGCTTGATGTGCTTGACGGTCTGGAAACGATTAAGATTTGTACCAGTTATAGAAGTGAACAGCAGCAGATAAATGGCTGTCCATTTGATGCAGATGTTTACGCATCTGTTGAGCCAGTCTATGAAGAAATGCCAGGCTGGCAAGAGTCAACAGTAGGTGCTAAGCGATTAGAGGATTTACCTCAAAATGCACGCAATTACATTAAGCGCTTAGAGGAAGTGGTAGGGGCTCCCATTGATATTATTTCAACAGGGCCAGATCGTAATGAAACGATCATTGTGCGTAGTCCTTTTGCCTAAAGCTCAGAATCACTTTATTTTCTGAATTAGGCTGTTAACTTTACGTTACACCATCCTTCCAAATAGCTCAGAGCTTGTCTCTGAAGCATCCTGAACCAAAGGTATTGTTAAATACCTTTGGTTTGGTTACCTACAAATCATTGACTCTGCTTGTTATACGACACACACTTCACTGTACGGTGACGAGATATGTTAACCATTAGCGGTGTAATGCATGTCAACATGAATAAATAAATGGTGGTATTTTTTCAGAAATACATCATTAGTAACCTTTACTTTGCATACATTAGCTAATAAATAAGTAGAAATTCATTGAAAAGAAAAGCAAATTTGAAAAGAAATTCAAAAATGTCTGATTGGTGGAAAACAGCTGACCCTCAGGCAGCCGAAGAGGCAAAAAAATACGATAATCCTATTCCTAGTCGACAGCTAATCATGCAGCTGTTAGAAGAGCGTGGCACGCCAGCCACATTATCAGCGTTATGTCGTGTACTTGAAATTGATAATGATGATGGCCGTGAAGCACTGCGTCGCCGTTTGCGCGCTATGGAGCGTGATGGACAATTATTGTCTACGCGTAAAGGTGCTTATGGCTTACTGTCCAAAATGGACCTGGTCAAAGGTCGGGTAATTGGCCATCGTGATGGTTATGGTTTTGTCGCGCCTGATGATGGGTCTGATGATCTTTATGTGTCTGGTACCGAAATGAGACAGCTCATGGATGGTGACATAGTGGTCGTCAGAGAAGCGGGTGTTGATCGTCGTGGTCGTCGTGAAGCTGCACTTGTAGAAATTCTGGAAAGAAAAAATCAGAAGTTGGTGGGGCGTTTTTACCAGAAGGGCAATACCCAATTTGTCACTCCTGAAAATAAGCGTATTGATAAAGATATTCAGGTTGAACCTGGCCCCATTCAGCCAACACAAGGCCAGTATGTCATAGTCGAAATTACTCAGCAGCCCACACGCCGCTTGCTACCACAGGGCATTATTAAAGAAGTGCTTGGTGATCATATGGCACCAGGTATGGAGGTTGATGTGGCTACTCGGGTTCATGAGTTACCTCATGAATGGCCTGAGGCTGTTACTGATGATGTTGCAGGTTACACCACGGAGGTTGAAGAGGCTGATAAAGCTAATCGTGTAGATTTACGCTCCCTGCCGTTTGTAACAATTGATGGTGAAGACGCCAAAGACTTTGATGATGCGGTTTTCTGCACCCCTAAAAAAGGTGGTGGATGGTGCTTATATGTTGCTATTGCAGATGTTTCGCATTATGTAAAAAAAGACTCTGCACTGGATAAAGAAGCTCTCAACCGAGGTAACTCAGTTTACTTTCCGGGCTATGTTATTCCAATGTTGCCGGAAATATTGTCTAACGGACTGTGTTCATTAAACCCTCATGTTGATCGTCTAGCGATGGTGTGTGAGATGACCATCAGTGCTAAAGGACGCTTGAGTGGTTATACGTTTTATGAAGGGATGATTCACTCTCATGCCCGATTAACGTATACCCAGGTTGGTAAGTTGCTAGATCGTTCTGCAGAACAAAGTGCTTCTGTTGACAAAACTTTGAATGAAGTCGCCCCTCACCTGCATAACTTATATGCAATGTACTTGGCGCTGAGAGAAGCAAGGGAGACGCGTGGCGCTATAGACTTTGAAACAACTGAAACACAAATTATTTTTGGTGAGGGCAGAAAAATTGAGCGGATTGTCCCTGTCGTCCGCAATGATGCACATAAAGTGATTGAAGAGTGTATGTTATGTGCCAATGTGGCAACGGCACGTTTTTTAGAAAAGCATACACTGCCTGCTCTGTATCGGATTCATGAAGGGCCAAAGACTGATAAGCTACTGAATTTGAGGCAGTTTCTGGGTGAGCTTGGTCTAGCATTGCCAATGGCTGATAAATTGAAGCCGGCCAGTTTTCAAAAAGTAATGGAGCTCATTGAAGGGAGACCTGATGCTCACTTGATTCAAACCATGCTTCTGCGCTCAATGAGTCAAGCAGTGTACTCACCTAGCAATGTGGGTCACTTTGGTCTGGCTTATCCGGCTTATACTCACTTTACTTCGCCAATTCGCCGCTATCCTGACCTGTTGGTGCATCGTGCGATACGCGCAGTGATTCAGAGTAATTATGCATCAGCGAGCGTGAAGCGTGTTAATCAGGGTAACCCTGTCCCAATTTCTGTCTCATATCCTTATGAGGATGGAGATATGCAGGTTTTGGGTGAGCACTGCTCAATGACAGAGCGAAGAGCTGATGAAGCAACACGCGATGCTACCGATTGGCTGAAATGTGAATATATGCAGGCTCACCTTGGGCAAACTTTTACAGGGGTTGTTAGCGCAGTGACTGCCTTTGGTTTGTTTGTGGAGCTGGATGATATTTATATTGAGGGTTTGGTTCATATCACTGCGCTTCCTGAAGATTACTATCATTTTGATGTTGTGCATCAAGTATTGGTGGGTGAGCGATCAGGAAGACGTTTTAGGCTGGGAGACACGCTAGAAGTACAAGTCGTCAAGGTCAACTTAGATGATAAGAAAATTGACTTTGAATTAACGTCTAATCCCCTAAATAGTAAAAAAGGGCGGCGAACCAGCAGTAAACCAAGTGCTAAAAAACGGGGTGATAGCAAGCGCACTGATAGAAAAAAACATGGAAATAAGCGGAGTGATCCATTAGCAAAACACTTTGAGGGTAGTGATAGCGCTTCGAAGAAACAGAAAAATAAACCAAAGCATAAAAAGAAAGATAAGAATAAAGGTAAGCGTAAAGCTAAGGCTAATTCATCCAGCGTAGAAACTGAAACTTCAAGAACTCCGCGTAAGCGTCGTGTAAAAAAAGCAAAGTGACACATTTTAAATGAGTAATACTGACGTAGTTTATGGCATTCATGCGGTACTCGCACAGCTAAATCAAAGGCCGGATGATGTGATTGAGATTCTGCTTCAACAGGGGCGGGAAGGAGATCAAATCAATAAAATCAGGGCTTTTGCTGATAAGCAACACATTACGTGTGCCGTAGTCTCAAGAAAAGTATTAGATCAATATGCAAAAACGCATCAAGGGGTTGTTGTTAAAGTAAGGGCCTCACGAGGTAAGACTGAAGAAGAGTTAGTGCACTTGCTGGATAACCTTGATGAGCCTCCTTTTATTTTGGTGCTGGATAGCGTGACCGATCCCCATAATCTGGGAGCCTGCTTGCGTTCTGCTGATGCAGCAGGTGTTCATGCGGTGATTGCTCCAAAAGATAAAGCCGTGGGTCTTACCCCTGTGGTTAGAAAGGTTGCCTGTGGCGCTGCAGAAAGTGTTGCGTTTTTTTCAGTAACAAATTTAGCGCGCACATTACGGATGCTGCAGGATCGAGGTATTTGGATTACGGGTATGGCAGGAGAAGCGAGCCAAGATCTATATACGACAGATTTGGCTGGTCCTACAGCATTGGTGTTAGGTGCAGAAGGTAAAGGGTTGCGCAGGCTAACACGTGAGCTATGTGACCAGCTCACCAAAATACCGATGACTGGCTTGGTGACCAGTTTGAATGTATCTGTGGCTGCTGGTATTTGTCTGTTTGAAGCTGTTCGTCAAAGGAAATTAAAAGGCAACTAACGTGGTGGATAGTAAAGGCGTTATTTTGGATGCAGATAGCCTCGGCTGTGATATTGATCTGTCGTCTTTTCAGCAAATTATGCCTTTTCAAGTATTTGCTACAACAAGTAGTAATCAAGTTGCAACACGAATTGAGTCGTGCAATGTGGTATTCACCAATAAAGTCGTTATTACTGAAGCCCATATGCAACAAAATCCGCAGCTACGCTATATCGGGATATTGGCAACAGGTACTAACAATGTTGATTTAAATGCGGCAGCAAAATATGGCATTACGGTTACTCATATAACACGCTATGGCACGCACAGTGTGGCACAGCATACCTGGAGTTTGATTCTCTCCCTGGTCACTCAACAGTATCGTTATCAACAGGCTGTTCAGCAAGGACGCTGGTCTGCCAGTCCATTCTTTTGCTTGCTGGATTACCCAATTACTGAGCTAGCAGGGAAAAAGTTGGTTATTGTTGGTTATGGTGAGTTAGGTAAGCAGGTGGCTAAAATTGGTGAGGCTTTTGGTATGGAAGTTTTACTTGCCAAAGTACCAGGCTCGCCACAATACAATAATAAAAATCGATTACCGCTAGCGGAAGCATTTGCGCTCGCAGATATTGTGTCACTACACTGTCCTTTGGTAACACAAACAAGGCATTTAATTAATGATGAATCCTTGAGCTGGTTACGACCTCATACCTTTTTAATTAACACTGCTCGCGGTGATTTAATTGACGAAGCTGCTTTATTGCAAGCATTAATCAATAATCGATTGGCAGGGGCTGGACTAGATGTGCTTGCAGTTGAGCCGCCTCCAGTAGATCATCCATTAATTGCTGCAGAGTTACCTAACCTTTTAATAACGCCCCATTGCGCTTGGGGGAGCCAACAAGCCCGGCAACGATTAGTGACTCAAGCTAGAAACCATTTGCTTAATTTTCTTGCTAATAAACCAACAGGTCTTGTGGGCTGACCAGTAGTGCTGAATAAGCTCGGTGGCTAGTAGCTGGGCGGTAACTCTGGAGGTGTTATTAGCTTTTCCCCCTTTCCCTCATATTCGTTTTGTATGCAAAGTAATGGAATACTGATGTAGTCTATATAGTTTGTATCATGCTCGGCATTGTTTTTACGCTCTTCAATTAAAATCGCATTGCGCTCTCTTTTGGCAAATAATCTGCATCCTGGACCATCAGGTTTGGGTGGTTTTTTGCTATTTATTTTTTGTGAAAAAGCTTTCAGGGGAAGTTGATCGTCTGGTGTTTTTTCTTGAGTAAGTGCTTGTAGCTCAAAGTCATCTAACTCAAGCATATCATTGGCAGCAGCTGTAAGGTTAAAAAGGCAACAAAGGAGAGCAGCGAGATGTGCTGCAGCTTTGCTGTAACTGTGACGACTAGTTATTAGGTTTTTCATCATAGAGGATAAAAGGTGCTTTCAGCCGGAGATAATAGTTGCAGTATGTAAACGTTATACCCTTGGTTAAAGAGTTAGTTCAATAATATGTTGTTAATTGGTTCGGTTAAATATCGTGTTACACTTAATGTTAAGCATGATAATTAAGTGTTAACAACATGTGCCTTCAAATGGTATTTTCCTTTCAGTGCATCTCCTTTATTACCCACTTCTAGAGTTTCGCTGGGCGAATCGTATTGGCCTCTGGGATTATAGTATTGGAATCTGTGAGGCAGTCATTTTGAGTCGGCTGTATTTGAGTCGCATGTAGTATGCCTAAGTGCTTGACAGTCAGGATAACTGTCAGTGATCAGCAGTTGTTGCAAGTTGTCATAGACTTAACTAGAATGCCCGGTTCCTTGTAAAGGTCATTTTTCTTGACTCCTTGCTTTACCAGCGCCTTTTAGGTGGTGGAAGGCTACTAAACCGAAAGGAGAGTTTATGCGTCATTACGAAATCGTATTTCTCGTTCACCCTGACCAAAGTGAACAGGTTGGTGCGATGATTGAGCGTTACACCAGCTTGGTTACTGAAGGCAATGGTACAGTCCATCGCTTAGAAGACTGGGGTCGTCGTCAATTGGCATACCCTATCCAGAAAGTCCATAAAGCACACTATGTGTTAATGAACGTTGAGTGCAGTAATGAGATCTTAGATGAGCTGACTAACTCATTCCGTTTCAATGATGCTGTGATTCGTAACATGGTGGTTCGTCTTAACGAAGCTGTTACAGAGCCTTCAATAATGAAAGCAGAAGAAGGTCGTAACGAGCGTCGTGAAGACTCAGCGAAAAAAGATGCTTCTGATGTTGACAGTATCGAAGCCGCTGACGAAAGCACAGTTGAAGAATAATCACTATTCATTGAAGGAGAAAGTCAATGGCACGTTTTTTTCGTCGTAGAAAATTCTGCCGCTTTACTGCTGAAGGCGTAAAAGAGATTGATTACAAAGATATCAATACGCTGAAGGCTTATGTTTCTGAAACCGGCAAAATCGTTCCTAGCCGTATTACCGGAACAAAAGCTAAATATCAACGTCAGTTAGCAACAGCTGTTAAGCGTGCTCGTTACATTGCTCTGTTGCCATACACTGATCGTCACTAATGTGATAGAGCGCTTGATAAAGGGAACATAATGCGTGCTTTAGCTGAATTCATTATGCGAGGGCCCAAGCAGGCAGCACTTTTTGCTACACTGACTGCTATCGCTCCGCTAACGTCCTGGCTAAGCGCGGCAGCTTTGGGCTTGGTGGTATTACGCCAAGGACTTACCAAAGCAACTTGGGTGATTATTTGGCCCCTGTTGCCAGCACTGTACTTTGCATTACAGGGGCAACTGGATGTGATAACCACGTTGCTATGTACAGTTGCACTGGCCCACTTTCTCAGAAAGACTGTATCGTGGGCTTTGACATTAGGTCTAAGTGTCTTGCTGGGCGTGTTGGTTGTTTTTAGTATCAAGCTAATAACACCCGATTTATTAGCAACAATTGTTGAGCAGTTCAATACTATTTGGACTCAATCAGCAATGTACAAACAGCTTGGCGAAGATTCGCTAAGCCTGCAAAAACAGATTAACGACCTGTTACCACATATTGTGGTTGGGTTGTTTGCTTTTGGCAGTATGATGTTGTGCATAGTGTCATTGATTGTTGCGCGTTGGTGGCAGTCAATGCTGTTTGTGCCAGGAGGTTTTCGTGAAGAGTTTCATACTTTGCGTTTACCTGTTTGGTTAAGTAGTGGCTTAATGGCATTTATTATTCTTGGTATTGAGATTGATACATCCCTAGCTGCTTTTGTGCTTTTGACATCTCTCCCACTGTTTTTTGCTGGTATTGCACTTGTACATGGTAGCCTCGCTAAGAAGCAAATGAGTAAGCAGTGGCTTATTCTGTTTTATTTAGCGCAATTGTTGTTTTTACAAGTTATGTACCCTTTATTAGTCATCATGGCCTTTTTGGATAGCCTGCTGAACTTTCGAGGTAGGCTTCAACAAAAGCCCCCTGTTTAGTGATATCCAAAATGTGTTAATGGGCAAGACAGTTAAAGGTAATTAAGCGATGGATGTTATTCTTTTAGAAAAAATTGCTAACCTAGGTAATCTGGGTGACAAGGTAGCAGTAAAGTCGGGTTATGGACGTAACTTCCTGATCCCATTTAATAAAGCTGTTCCTGCTACAAAAGATAATTTGGCTGAGTTTGAAGCGCGCCGCGCTGAGCTGGAAAAAGCAGCTCAAGACAAACTGAAAGTAGCTGAAGAGCGTGCAGCTGCGATTGCTGATATCGAGCTTACATTGACTGCTAAAGCAGGTGATGAAGGTAAGTTGTTTGGCTCTATCGGTACACGTGACTTGGCTGATGCACTGAGTGCGGCTGGGGTTGATATTGCTAAGAGCGAAATTCGCTTGCCATCAGGCCCAATTCGTCAGGTAGGTGATTACGACATCAGCCTTCAGCTACATACTGATGTAGTGACCACATTGAAGGTCTACGTCGAAGCTGAATAAGCCTGTTGTGACTGGTTTGAACAAGCCCGCGACCATTTTTATGCTCGCGGGCTTGTTTTATCTATCTGTTTTTTAGGTAGACTATGCCTTAGTTTAAGTGGGTATACCCTTCGCAAGGTGTATAGTTTCTTTGTCAATTATTCTGGTAATACAACGAGAGCCCTATGCAGAGTGAAGCGCCGATAGTAATGTCAGAGCAGGATATTATGGATTCGGTAAAAGCGCCGCCTCATTCATTGGAGGCCGAGCAGTCTGTATTAGGTGCATTATTACTGGATAATGCGACCTGGGATACAGTCGCTGACAAAGTCGTAGCCGATGACTTTTATAACCCTGCACACCGTCTGATTTATACCGCTATTGAGCAGCTTGCTTCAGCGACGAAACCTTTTGATCCTTTGACTATCGCTGAAAAACTAGATACTTGGGCAGAATTGGAAGATGCTGGAGGCATAGCTTATTTAGCGGAACTTGCCAAAAACACGCCCAGTGTCGCCAATGTTCGTGAGTATGCTGAAATCGTTTATGAAAGGTCTATTTTACGAAAGCTAATTTCTGTCAGTAACCGAATTGTAGACAGTGCATTTAACCCTGAAGGTCGCAGTTGCTCAGAGATTCTGGATGCAGCTGAGCGTGAAGTTTTTCAGATAGCGGAATCACGGCCGAAGACAGGTGGTCCTGTAGGGATGAAGGAACTGTTAAACAAAGCGATTGACCGTATTGATGAGTTATTTAATGCGGGCGATACCATTACAGGGACAACGACCGGCTTTAAGGATTTGGATGAGATGACCTCTGGTCTACAGCCATCCGATATGGTTATTGTGGCAGGTCGTCCATCGATGGGAAAAACGACTTTTGCTATGAACCTGGTTGAAAATGCCATGTTGAATACAGATAAGGCTATTCTGGTATTCAGTTTGGAAATGCCTGGGGAGCAAATCATGATGCGGATGTTGTCTTCGTTGGGGCGTATTGATCAGTCTAAAGTGAGAACAGGGAAGCTGGATGAAGACGACTGGCCCAAGTTAACGGCAGCTGTGAATATGATCAGTGATAAAAAGCTGTTTGTTGATGATACTGCAGGACTCAGCCCTACGGAGATGCGCTCACGAACTCGACGAATTGCCAGGGAGCATGGTGAGCTAGGCTTGATCATGATTGACTATTTGCAGTTGATGCAAATTCCTGGTGGTGGTGAAAGCCGGACCAATGAAATCTCGGAAATTTCACGATCACTAAAAGCCTTGGCTAAAGAGTTTAATGTGCCCGTTGTGGCGTTATCACAGCTAAACCGGAGCCTTGAACAACGGCCTAATAAACGCCCTGTAAACTCTGACTTACGGGAATCAGGTGCGATTGAGCAGGACGCGGACGTTATTATGTTTATTTACCGTGATGAAGTTTACAACCCAGATACTGAGTTTAAAGGGGTTGCAGAGGTCATTATTGGTAAGCAACGTAATGGACCAATAGGCTCTATTAAGCTGGCCTTTTTGGGTAAATATACTCGTTTTGAGAACTTGGCCCCTGAAGCTTACCAGGGCTATACAATGGAATAGAGTCGTAAAGAGTGGTGCTGTATTAGGTTCCTTTTTGTTTTATACGATGTTGTCAGAACCCAGATTTAATTTATAAAAAAAAGGTCTAATATTAATCCGCTTTAACACTAAAGTTGTTCAACTCTTCAACTATATTTGTAGTATCAGTAGCCGGTGCATGAAGGTGTGATGTCTTATGGACGTCGTAGCCGTGACTCCAAACAACGTCATCAATGCCACTTTGCAGGCAGAAGTAGCAGTGCAGAGGTCGCCTGCGGTTCGGGTGCAAAGCCCGTCTTCAGAGGATATTGATGTCAATATCAGTCAACAAGCAAGAGATGTGGCAGCAGGGCGTTTTTCAGCGGCCGATCCTGCAGCGTCAGTTAACACTTCCTTCACCCCTTCATCATTGCAAACTGAATCTCGGGTTGCAGTCAGACCAGCAGTACAAACTGATAATGCTCGTAATGATGTAGCACCTAGTGACAATTTGGCTCGTGAAATAAACCCTACTTCTGTGGGGCTAGAAACTACCGATGTTTCTGCGGACCTGACTGGAACCCGGATACCTTTAGTTCGTAATGTCAACCAGTTAAATGAAAATCAACAGGTTGACCTGGCTACTGAGTTAGATAACCAGCCTGTCGTTGTGAGTGCGCCCGCAACTGATGAACCAGCTGCAGCGATTAGAGATAGTGAGGCCTCTCAGCCTCAAGCTGATGCGTTGAACAACAATATTCAGCAACAACCCTCCACCAGAAATGAGGTTAATACCAATCCTCCTGTAGAAAGTACTTCTGAAGTAGAGGCAGGTCCTGTACAGACCAATGTTTTGCCAAATAATCAGAATAGTCAGCCAGAACAAGTTGTTACTGTAAATACAACTGAGCTTGAGAGTGATGAACCTGCCAATGTTAATGCTGAAGGTGCTATACAAACCTATCGTCAAGTGGCACTTACTCAGGATGAGCGGGTTTCTATTGAGTCTTTTTCGGTATAGTACTAAATGTTAACCGTCAATCAGGCTAGTGTTCAGCTGCTGTATGAAGCCATGTTTGGATAATATCTTTTAAATCTTGCAGCTCAATGGGCTTCATTAGCTGACCATTCATACCTGCCTGCTGTAAGCTTTGTTTTTGGTCTGAAAGGTTGTGCGCAGTGACGGCAATAACAGGGACTATGCTGCGATCGTGCTTCTGCTCCCATTCCCGTATACGCTCTGTTGCTTCAAAGCCATCCATAATTGGCATTTCACAATCCATCAGAATTAATTGATAGTCATGTCCCTTTGCTGCCTCGACAGCATCACTGCCGTTATAAACAATATCTGGTTCAAACCCTAGTTTAGCCAGCATTCCTCGAATTACTTTGGCGCTTGTAGGATTGTCTTCTGCAACCAAAATACTGCCTTTTGCAACAGTAGGCTGCAGAGAAGCCATCGACTGCAAAGTAACAGGAGAAGGCTCGGCTTGCTTACTTTGAAAACGAGTAAGCTCCTCTTTCAGGGTGGTTTTTAAGGTGTAATGTGCAACGGGTTTAGTCAAAATACGTTTAATGCCCGCATTACGTGCATCGACGCTATTTGGCGCAAAGCTCACGCCAGTAAGCATAATAATTAAAACATCATCACTGATGGCGCTATCTTCTTTAATCTTTGCAGATAGCTGCATGCCATTCATCACAGGCATGTTTTGGTCCAAAATAACAAGATCAAAATGCTGGTTCAGGTGAGCCTTAGTCCTGAGCGTTGCAAGCGCCTCTTTTCCATTCTGGGCACCTGTTACATCCATACCTAGCGCCAGGCATTGTTGAGTCAGCACTTTACGGCAGGTTTCATTGTCATCGACGACGAGTACACGAATACCGTGAAAATCAAAGCTCTCTTCTTCATCTTGAGGAATAGTCTCAGGCTGCTTGAGAGGTAAAGTAAACCAGAAGATACTCCCTTCACCTATCTCACTTTCAATGCCAAACTGGCCACCCATCAATGTGAGTAAATGTCTAGAAAGCACTAACCCTAAGTCAATTGATGAGTTACGTTGAGCATTAAGCACAATATTTTGAATATCTGCATTTAAAAGTAGCTGACACTCTTCTTCTTCTATCCCAGCACTTGAGTCTTTGACAATAAAGCGCAACTGGCGGTAGCCACTTTCTGATTTTTCAATGGTTGCGCTAAGTAGTACCTCTCCAGTATCTGTTCGTTTAAAGGCATAGCTTAACAATGACAGAAGAATCTGTTGGAGCCGTGCGGGGTCGCCAGTAACTATGCGGGGAACTTCCGGATGGAGATAGCTGATTAATTCTATTTGCCTTTGCTCAGCTGCTAGCTTGTACATCTCCAGACAAGTTTCAACGAGCACATTGATATCAAATTGAACCTCTTCCAGTTCTAACTGGTTTGATTCGAGCTTACTGATATCTTGTATTTGATTCAGTAAATTGACTAAGTCATTGCCAGCATGATGAATGGTTTGAATATAGTCACGTTGTTTGGGGGTAAGAGATGTGTCGAGCAATAGCTCACTCATACCTAAAATACCATTCATAGGGCTGCGCAGTTGGTGGCTAAGGTGTGCTAAAAACTCGCGTTTCTGCAGAGGCTGCTCTTGAGAGGGCACAACTTTTTGCTGGCATAACAACAAAGCTCGTTGATGGTGAAACTGTTGAGCAACAGCATAAGAAATGCCGATCAAACTTAAACTGGCAATAGTTAGGAGTAACCAGTTAGCCTGGTAAGGCTGTAAGTGGATAAAGTCGAGTGCAATTAACAGGCTAAGAATAAGTGCAATAATGAGGGGGCAGAGACCAATCAGAAGGGTTTGCGCATAGCGTGTGCCTCGTCGAAAGAAAATAAGCGTGCAGCTAAATACAGCAGTGCCAATGGTTACTAAAATAACGTGGGTCGCGAGAGGTGGAAACTGGTGGCCGACAACAATAGCAAGAATGGCTGCTGTTGAGGCTAAAAGTGCACTGATAGCAAAAAAACGATGCAAGAGGTGGGAGTAATTTTCTACGGCAAAGTAGCGCTTAACAAGTAAGCACATCATGGCGGTGCCCGTGAGTAAAATAAACTGGCCAAGTTGGCCTTCGATCTCAACCAGTCCAGGTAAAAGCTTAATTAATTGACCTTGCCATATAAGCTGATAAGCCAGAGAGCAAAAAAGCAGAATGACTAAATAAAGATAGTTACGTTCGCGCCAGTGGAAAAAGGCAACGAGGTTATAGAGTGCGATACCTAAAAACAGCCCAAATAAGGCACCATTTATCCATTGGGTAAGGGTAACAGATTCAATAACTTGATCAGCAGAAACCAGATACAGCGAGAAGTTCATGGCTTGCTTGGAACTGAGCTTAAGAAAAAACTGCTGTGGAGCGTTTTCATTCAACTGTACAGGGAATAAAAAGCTATCATGAGCCACTGGGCGACTATTAACAGGACGCTCTGAGCCAGTGTAAACAGATGAAATTTGCCCTTTGTATACTGTAAAAAAATCAATCTGACTGATGTTGCCAAAGAGTTGAAGATAGACTTGTTGTCTAGTTTTTGTTACTTGGTCAATTTGAATTTTTAACCAGTAAGAGGAAGGGGACTCACCCAGCTGAAATGCATCGCTGCGAATGGGGGAAAAACGCAGTTCGTAGCTATCAGAGAGCACTTCGTTAATTGTTAGCGTACGGGTTTTGTCTTCAAAGACTTCAGCATGCTTGGCTAAATTAATGCGAAAACTGTCTGTAGAAAGGTTTACTGATGCGTGTGCACTGGTACTAATCAACCAGAAAACAAGTGTAATGAGGCAGAGAACATGCCATTGAATTGGTGCACTGACTACTGACCTTTGCACAGGAGATATCCCTTCAACGTGAAGACATCATTATAACCAATTGTTATGCACTGTTAATAATGGGGACTTTGATCAGCGCACCTTTCTTGCTGATAGATTGTATGTATCCTAGCGTAACTTGACTACCTAAGCTGTAGTGTAATGTCTGCATTTGTTAACAGTGAATTGCTTTATTCTTATTGTGTTAAGTCAAACTATTATATTCGTCAGTACCAGCACTTTGCGTTAAAAGTAAGCAGGGTGCTGGTTTATGTTAAGCAGGTAATTATAGTACTTTTTTTAAAACACTACTTTCTTGGACAGCGTGCTGATAATTACTTGTGTTCAGCGGCTTTTTCTCTTGATATCGCCCGGTGCCCTATATCGGTTCGATAATAAACATCAGGCCAGTGAATATGGCTGGTCGCAGAATAAGCTTTTGACTGAGCAACCGTAACTGTTTCACCTAGAGCTGTAACGCATAGTACACGTCCACCATTGGTTAGGACAGATTGATTTTCAGCTCTGGTACCCGCATGAAACACTTTAATATCAGAGTCTGCCTGCAGTGCTGGTGTGTCTAAGCCAGAAATATGATCACCTTTGCGGTACTCCAGTGGGTAGCCACCAGCGCTAAGCACAATACCAACAGCTGCTCGTGGGTCCCACTCAATACTGCAACTATTAAGTTTTCCTTCAAGTGCTTCTAAGCATAATTGTGCTAGATCTGACTGTAAGCGCATCATAATAGGCTGAGTCTCTGGGTCTCCAAAGCGACAGTTAAACTCAAGTACCTTGGGAGTGCCATCAGGAGTTATCATCACACCGGCATACAAGAAACCTGTATACGGTATCCCTTCTGCTTTCATACCTGCTACGGTGGGTAGCATGACTTCATCCATAATACGCTGGTATATAGAAGGCGTGACCACGGGGGCTGGTGAGTAGGCTCCCATGCCACCAGTATTAGGGCCTTTATCGCCATTGTCACGGGCTTTATGATCCTGAGAAGTCGCCATAGGCAAAATATGCTCTCCATCGACCATGACAATGAAGCTAGCCTCTTCTCCTGTTAAAAACTCTTCAATCACAACGCGATGGCCTGCATCACCAAATACATTTCCTGCCAGCATATCTTCAACGGCAGCAATCGCTTCAGCTTCCGTTTCGGCTAACACAACACCCTTACCAGCTGCAAGCCCATCTGCTTTTACCACAATGGGAGCACCGTGCAGTTTTATGTAGCTGATAGCTGGAGGAATGTCTGAAAAACTCTGGTAATGGGCCGTGGGAATTTTATGGCGAGCTAAAAAGTCTTTCGCAAATGTTTTTGAGCCTTCGAGCTGAGCTGCCGCTTGGACAGGGCCAAAACACTTTAAACTTGCAGCCTGGAAGGCATCAACAATACCTGCCACTAAAGGTGCTTCAGGCCCTATTATGGTGAGGTCAATGGCCTCAGTTTCGGCAAATGATACTAGCCCATTAATATCAAGTGGATCCAGGGGAATATTTTTGGTTTTGGACTCTAGGTGAGTCCCTGCATTACCAGGTGCTACAAAGATCTGGCTGACTTCGCTGGACTGTGCCACTTTCCAGGTTAAGGCGTGTTCACGACCACCGTTTCCAACAATCAAAACTTTCATTAAACCGGCCCTTTTAAGGTTTATTGGCTACTCAATTTTGGTATGTGTTAGTGACGGAAATGTCTGATACCCGTAAATACCATTGCAATACCTGCCTCATTGGCTGCAGCGATCACTTCCGCGTCACGCATGGAGCCGCCAGGCTGAATAACAGCTGTTATGCCTGCAGCAGCGGCAGCATCAATACCGTCCCTGAAAGGAAAGAAGGCATCTGACGCCATAACAGAACCTTTGACCACAAGATTTTCATCGGCTGCTTTGATGCCTGCAATTTTAGCACTATAGACGCGGCTCATCTGTCCTGCGCCAATGCCTATGGTTTGCTGCTTCCGAGCGTAAACGATGGCATTAGATTTAACATATTTCACTACTTGCCAGGCAAAAAGCAGATCTTGCATTTCTTGGGGCGATGGCTGGCGATCTGTTACGCAAGAAATATTGGGTTGGGCTATTACACTAAGATCTGCATCTTGAACCAGAAGTCCGCCTTCAACGCGTTGGTAGTGCAAGTAGGGTGAAGGTGCCGACGACCACATACCACAATTTAGGGCACGAATATTGGGCTTATTACTTAAAGCTTCTGTTGCTGCCTGGGTAAATGAAGGCGCAATAATAACTTCGACAAACTGTTGAGCCAGAATAGCATCAATAACGTCACTGTTTACTTCCTGATTGAACGCGATAATGCCACCAAATGCAGAGGTTGGGTCAGTAGTATAAGCTCGTTGATATGCTTCTAACAGAGTGTCAGCAATAGCCACACCGCAAGGGTTGGCGTGTTTAACAATGACGCATGCGGGTTCTTGAAAGTTTTTTACACATGCGAGGGCAGCATCCGCATCTGCAATATTATTATAGGAAAGGGCCTTACCTTGAAGTTGGGAGGCTGTTGCTAGGGATGGTTCAGGTGTTGCTCTACTGTTACTCACTTCTTTGTAGAATGCTGCTTTTTGATGAGGATTTTCACCGTAACGCAAATCGAAGCTTTTTGAAAAAGTCATACATAATGTGTCGGGAAATTTGTCACTGATCTGTTGGGTATTATCTGCAGTAGAGATGACATCACTTAGATAGTTTGCGATAGCTTGATCATAGGCGGAGGTATGTTGAAATGCCTGTAATGCCAGTTTTTGGCGCATTGAGAATGGGATACCTTGCATATTATCCATAGCATCAATAACAGATGAGTAGGCTTCTGGCTTGACAACGACAGTCACATCCTGGTGGTTTTTAGCGGCCGCTCGCACCATAGTGGGACCACCAATATCAATGTTTTCAATGGCAGTTTGATAGTCACAATCTGGCTGGGCAATCGTTTTCTGAAAGGGGTATAAGTTGACAACCACTAAGTCTATCGCTGTGATGGCATATTGGCGCATGGTTTCATCATCAATACCTCGGCGAGCAAGTATGCCACCATGTATTTTGGGGTGTAATGTTTTTACCCGGCCACTCATTATTTCTGGAAATCCAGTGTAGTCGGCAACTTCTTGAACTTGGACTCCCTGATCTTGCAACAAACGAAAAGTGCCTCCTGTTGATAGGATATTAACACCACGTTGTTGAAGTTGTTGAGCAAACTCTACGATACCTGTTTTATCCGATACACTAATTAGTGCACACTGAACTGGTTTGGATTGGAGGTTATTTGCCATAGCAAGCGCCCTAAATTGGTTTTCAATCAATGACCACAAATAAATTCATTCTGCAAGCTTAGGTTATTTATTAAACGCTGATGGACGATGAAGAAACCTGAGCTGTTAAATGAGGGTGCATAATACTGGCTGCTTTTTTTATTTTACTGGCAGAAACAAAAAAGGCGGATTGTTATCCGCCTTTTGTCGTTTGTTGCTATCACAGTAATCCATACTGTTTTAACTTTTTACGAAGTGTCCCTCGATTCAGGCCCAAAATAGCAGATGCTTTGGTTTGGTTGCCATTAACGTGGGCCATGACCACTTCCAGCAAGGGGGCTTCAACTTCAGAAAGCACCATCTGGTATACATCAGTTACTTCCTGGCCATCCAAGTGGGCAAAATAATTCGCCAGAGACTTTTCTACGCTATCCCGCAGTGTCTGCGACTGTTGCTCAACCGGACTGGTTAAATGCTGGCGCAGAAGCGAGTTATCAGTCGCGGAAGTATGTTCTTTCATTATAATTTCAGATGCAGTCATGCCGCAATGTCCTCTCCATTAAGTAAACGTTCAAAGTACTCCTGAACGCTTGCGCGCTGAGCGGCTGTGGTTTCCAGCTGGTTAAAATGCTGGCGGAACTTATTGCCACTTGCATGCGCCCTCAGATACCAACCTACATGCTTACGTGCAATACGTATGCCCATATAGTCGCCATAGAACGTATATAGGTGGTTCAGATGATTAAGCAGTATTGCTGCAACATCATGTAGACTCGGCGGTGCTAAGAGTGAGCCTGTTTGCAGGTAATGTGATATTTCTTGGAAAATCCAGGGTCGTCCTTGAGCTGCACGACCAATCATTACTGCATCAGCTTCGGTATACTCTAGTACGGCTTTTGCTTTTTCCGGTGAGCAAATATCACCGTTGGCAAACACAGGAATACTTACAGACTGTTTGATGGTCGCGATGGTATCGTATTCTGCTTCACCTTTGTAGCCACAAGCTCTTGTTCGGCCATGAACGGCCAAAGCTTGGACACCACAATCCTCAGCGATTTTGGCAATAGTTACCCCATTGCGGTGCTCTGGGCTCCATCCAGTACGAATTTTTAATGTAACAGGCACATCGACTGACTTGACGACAGCAGTAAGTATATCGCGAACTAATACTTCATCTTTCAGTAATGCTGATCCGGCTGCTTTGTTACAGACTTTTTTGGCTGGACACCCCATGTTGATATCAATGATCTGAGCACCATTTTCCTGATTAAGACGGGCTGCAGTAGCCATCATGTCAGGATCGCCTCCGGCAATTTGAACTGCACGGGGTTCAGCTTCTCCTTCATGATCCAGCCTTAGCTTGGATTTACGACTGTTCCATAGCTTGGTATTAGCTGTCACCATTTCAGAGACGACAAGCCCTGCCCCTAACTGCTTACATAATTGGCGAAAGGGTCGATCAGTCACCCCTGCCATAGGAGCAAGAATAACGGGTACGGTTATTTTATAAGAGCCTATTTGAAACACGGGCCTTACCAATCTCATCAATGGGTGAAACTGGTGAATACACTTCACATGGTCGAGAAACTAGATTTGGCTAAAGTTTCGACAACTACAGTTGCTGTTCAGGATACCACCGATAACGTGGGGGGTCGCTATCATACTCTGTTGTGTTTTTCTTATAAAGCAAAATTCACTAAAAAACTGGTTAAATTGAGAGCACTTATGCAACAGCTTCAACTTAGTGGCATGAAGAAATAGCAACTGATTGAGGGTTATTTGTGCTTTAAGAACGTCATGTGATAATTAACTGCGTTTGGACCTGGGTCAACAATTTCAAAAGATAAATGAATGGGCACTCGTGCAGGCATTTCTTTTGAGCCTGCTAACTCACCTGCAAGATAGTCTGAGGGTTTAAATCCACGTGATGCAATTACGTTATCATTGATATCAGAAAAAGTGAGTTTAATTGTTGGAAAGGGTTGAGCAAAGTTCGCTTGGTTAAAAATAATTGCATCGATTAAAAGTGCATTTGGGTAACGTGGGTGACTTCTAACTAAAAGCTCATTACCTTTAATTTTGTTGATATCGATTCGAGTGGGCAGCTTACATCCAACATACTGGCAGGCTTTGGTGTAGTAAGGACGGTAGCGTTCATCTTGTGCCAGCGTATCAAATTTAAACCAGCCATACTGGATTATAAGTCCAGCGACTAGAATAATGTTTGCAACCATCCAGGCCGTTATTTTCCACCAGTTTCGTTTTTCGGGAAGAACAAGCTCCAAGGGGTCTGATGCCAGTTCATTAAGCAAAAAAGAATTTTCAGCATCTGTCTCTGTTGCTGCGGGCTGTTCGATATCCTCTATAACAGGCTCATCTTCTTCATCTGGCAACAATGTCTTGGTGCGCTTAACAGGCTTGGTTTGCTTAGCAGGACGAGCAGCTTTTTCCTTTGGCTCTGTTGTAGGTGTTGATGTAATTGGCTCATCGAGTGTTTGTTCTACATTGTCATGCTTGCTTTCTGTCTGGGCTGAAGTTTTTTTACTGAAGGTACTTACCCACTTTAAAGTTGCCGCAGGAGAGGTGCCATCTGCTGTTTGGCCTTCAGATAAGTTTGATTTTGCTTGTACTTGGCTGTTTACTTCAGTTGCTTTGAGCGCGCTAGAGGGTATTGGTTTGGGAGGTGCTGAGTGCTGATTTATTTGTTCGCTATCTGCTGCCCTTTCTGAAGCTACTGCACTTGAGCTGTCACCGACTCTTGTGCTGCTAGGCTGATCTTCTAACTGTTGTTGTGCTTCGATAGGCTGTATTGATGATGCCTGTAAAGGTAGGGGCTTAATGGTTTGTCGCTGGTGATCAGCTGCTGTCTCTTTACTTTTACTATCGTTTTTTTCCTGTTTGACAGGTGGTTCTTCGGTTTTAATGGCAGGTTGAGACGTTGGCTGAACTTTTGTTGTTGCAATAAACGGGGCTGGAGAAGATGCTTTTTCTTCAGTCTCAATAGGTTTTATTTGGGGGCTAGGTGAATAATTCGGGCGTATATTATTCTTCTCTTGAGATTTTTTAACTCGAGCTTCTTCCAGTTCTTCTTCTTGCTCCAGCTCAGCTAATAAAGCGAGCGCCCAGGATTCATCTACCTCTTGGAATGAGTCTTCTCCTAAGGTTGGTGATGATGCAGGGGATGCGTCAGGAGGCGTAGCCTCTTCAGCTTGTGTTGTTGAAGGTTCTGCAAACTCTAATAAATCATCTTCAACGTCAAAAGAGCATTGTAAACCCTGATCAAAGCGAGTATTGGGCGATGATGATTTTTCTGAATACCCTGCAAGTGTCGTCTGATTATCTGGAATTAGGTAATTAGTAGCTAAAAATACATGCATGCATGAGCCACAGCGTACTGAGCCATTGGCAGCATTCAATTGACTTTTTGTAAGGCGGAAAGAGGTTCCGCACTGGGGGCAGCGGGTTACCCAAGTACTCACCATAGATGCATGTAGCCCTAACCACAGATCATCAAAGTTAAAAAAACGTCTTGCTAAAAGTACTAAAAAAATATAAATCAGCCACGGTATTGTTTACCTTCGACTTCTTTCAAAGCTCTGTGGAACCTGCTTATCTATAAGCCTGACAGTGTTATACCTATTAATGTGTGGCTATTTTTCGTCCAGCCAGACAAACCCAACCATCCTGGGTTTTGAAGTAATCTAGCGAAAACCAAGGTGCATAGGCTGCAATAACTTGATCCGCTTGTTCCATTAAAATACCAGATAACGCAATTAAACCATCGGTTTTGACAAGTGGTGCAAGTTTTGGTGCCAAATCAATTAATGGTTTTGCTAAAATATTAGCCACTAATACGTCGGTTGTCGTATTAGAAAAGTCCTCAGGAAGATAAACATGTAACTGCTCAGGGTTTATGTGATTACGCTGAGCGTTATCTGCCGTAGCCTGTAAGGCTTGTGGGTCGTTATCGATGGCAATTGCTTGTTTTGCTCCAAGCAAGAGCGAAGCGATGGCAAGAATTCCAGAGCCACAACCATAGTCAATAACGTCGAGCTTATTAAGATTTTGGGCATCTAGCCAGGTTAGACACATTGCTGTTGTTGGGTGGGTCCCTGTGCCAAATGCTAAACCAGGATCAAGTCGAAGGTTAACTGCGTTTGGTTGAGGAGGCTCTAACCAGCTGGGACAGATCCATAAGCGCTCACCAAATTGCATTGGGTGGTATTGTCCCATCCACTCTCTTTCCCAGTCTTTATCTTCGACAATTTCTATACGGGAGGGGGGAAGTGGCTCAGGAGAAAAGTAATTTTCCAAGCTCGCTGTTACAAGCTCCATTGGCGTGTTTGCTGTAAAAAGGCCAATAAGAACAGTTTTCTCCCATAATGGTGTAGTACCAAGTTCTGGCTCATAAACAGGTTTGTCTTGGGCGTCTTCATAAGTTACTGAGCAAGCACCAAGCGCCAGTAACTGGTCTTCAAGTTCGTCAACCATTTTGGGGTTAACTTCTAGCTTTATTTGTACCCAAGACATACGAGCAACCTTAGTTTGTGATTTTGCCGGGCAGGGTAAGGATAATTTTATGGTAAGTAAAGAGGCAGGAACAACAGGCTGATAGCCTGTTATTCCAGTCTTAAGTATCTAGCCTCTACTAAGAGAGGGGAGATCTTTTCATTTAACGAGAAAGTTTCTGCTCTAGATAGTGGATATTGACGCCACCCGCTGCGAAATTGCTGTCTCGCATTAGCTCCATATGCAAAGGTGTGTTGGTCCGTATACCGTGAACAACGAGTTCATCCAACGCATTTCGCATTCTTCTGATGGCTTCTTCGCGATCTCCACCGTAAGCGATTAGCTTAGCAATGAGTGAGTCATAATAGGGGGGGACCGTATAACCTGTGTAAAGGTGTGAATCAACTCGAATGCCATAGCCACCTGGTGCATGGAAGTGCTTCACAGGTCCAGGAGAAGGCATAAATGTTTTTGGGTCTTCTGCGTTAATACGACACTCAATAGCATGGCCACTAATTGTGATGTCTTCCTGGCGTAGTGATAAAGGCTCGCCACTAGCGATTTTGAGTTGCTCTTTAACAATATCAACACCAGTCACAATTTCTGATACTGGATGTTCAACCTGAACCCGAGTGTTCATTTCAATAAAATAGAACTGGCCATCCTGATATAAAAATTCAAAGGTGCCTGCGCCTCGGTAGCCAATATCAACACAAGCTTTTACGCAGCGCATAGCAATATCATTGCGTAAGTCATCAGGGATGCCTGGTGCAGGCGCTTCTTCAATGACTTTTTGGTGTCGTCTTTGTAGAGAACAGTCTCTGTCACCAAGATGTATCGCGCTCCCCTGGCCATCTGCTAAGACTTGGATTTCAACATGGCGAGGTCTTTCTAAGTATTTCTCTAAGTAAACCATGTCATTGCCAAAAGCGGCGAGGGCTTCGGACTGTGTCACACTGACAGCATTTAACAGGTGAGCTTCACTGTGAACAACGCGCATTCCACGACCGCCACCACCACCTGATGCTTTGACGATAACTGGGTAGCCAATTTCCCGGGCGATGCGTACAGTGCGCTCTTTATCTTCAGTAAGTGGACCATTAGATCCAGGAACAGTAGGTACTCCTGCTTTTTGCATGGCTTTGATAGCGGATACTTTATCCCCCATCAGGCGAATGACATCAGCAGATGGACCAATGAACTTAAAGCCACTCTTTTCAACTTGTTCTGCAAAATCTGCATTTTCCGCTAAGAAGCCATAACCGGGGTGAATGGCAACAGCATCAGTCACTTCTGCGGCACTGATAATAGCGGGAATGTTCAAGTAGCTATCAATTGGGTTATTCGGACCGATACATACTGTCTCATCAGCTAACCGAACATGCATTAAGGATTCGTCGGCCTTGGAGTGAACTGCGACGGTTTTTATGCCGAGTTCTTTACAGGCGCGCAGAATCCGTAGTGCAATTTCACCACGGTTGGCAATTAGCACTTTTTCCAACATGATGTTGATCCTGCGTTGTTAGTTGTGTTGAAAGCATTAAATGCTTAGACGATTGTCACCAGAGGCTGGTCAAACTCAACAGGCTGACCATTTTCAACCAAAATGGCTTCTACGGTGCCGGTTTTGTCTGCCTCTATTTGATTCATCATTTTCATTGCTTCAACAATACACAACACATCACCCACTTTGACATGTTGTCCAACCTCTATAAAAGCAGGAGAGCTGGGAGAAGGAGCGCGATAAAAAGTACCAACCATGGGTGAGTGAACCGTATGGCCATTAAGTGCTGGCTTTTCAGGCTTGTCTTCTGCTGGCTTAGCTTCTGCGGCGGGAACAGCGGTAGCAGAGGCAGTTGCCATTGGCATTGTTGGCTGTAAGTGGGCAGCAGCATAAGCAGGAGCTACAGGTGCTGGATTAGAGTGACGGCTGATCCGCACGGACTCTTCACCTTCTTTTATTTCCAGTTCGTCGATACCGGATTCTTCCAGTAACTCAATGAGTTTTTTGACTTTTCTAATATCCATAGTTCGTGCTCTCTTCAAGCTAGAAATTTAGTCAAGTGCAAGGTTTTCTATATGGCGGATTGCTGCAAGCAAAGCCAGTTCGTAACCTTGTGCACCTAATCCACATATCACCCCTTGAGCAACATCAGAAAAATAAGACTGATGTCGAAAAGTTTCTCTCTGGTGAATATTGGATAGATGAACTTCAATAAATGGAATATTGACCCCTAATAATGCATCGCGTAATGCGACACTCGTATGCGTAAATGCCGCAGGATTGATAATGATGAAATGAATGCCCTCATTAGCCGCATCATGAATACGGTCAATTAATTCATACTCAGCATTACTCTGCATTGCTTGCAAGTGGTGGCCATGTTCCAGAGCCTGTGTTGTCAGTGTCTGGTTTATATCGTCAAGTGTCGTTGACCCATAAATTGTGGGTTCTCTTTTGCCCAGCAAATTTAGGTTAGGTCCATGGAGAACAAGAATGGTTGCCATATTAAAGAGAGCCCCCAAATTATCTTGGTTATCCCCAGAAGAAGTAAACTGAGGGGTTTAGAGTGTGTTACCTTTGTGTGGGTCTGTAAGCCCTTAAAAACTGGCCTGTTTAGTTAGCCAGCATTCTTGGTTAAAGATTTACACAAGAACGTGTCATTACATGGTTGTTGACAGCAGTTGTGTAACCTTAACTGTTCAGACTTACAATGAACTTGCTGACGATAATGATAAGGCGCAGATTCTGCCTGAAAGAAAAAGAACTGTCCAGTTATCGTCTGTTACTGCACGTTACCGCCATGATAAAAGCCAGTTTATATATTTTCCCGTAAGATGGTTAATAAATAGCAACACGTTAGCTACCGTTGTTTACTTTCTACTGAATTTGACCCTAATTGTCGTCAATTAAGCACTGAAGTTAGACGATCTTTTAAGGATTGGGCAGTAATATCGCCTTGTAAGCGTAGAGAGGAGAGTTCATTGCCTTGTTGATCAAAAAAAAGCAGGGCAGGAGGACCAAACAGGCCATATTCTTTTAATAGTGAGCTATGGTCAGGCGTATTATCAGTAATATCGGCTTTGACCAGCATAAACTGACTTAATAGTGTATTAACCTCTGGTTTCGTAAGGACGTCTCGCTCAATGACTTTACAGGAAATACACCAGTCAGCGTAAATATCAACTAAAACAGGTTTTTTTTGCACGCTGGCCTGGGCAATAACATTCGTTAGTTGTTGGGTAGTTGTTACTGTTGTGAAATCAGCGCGTTGAGATTTAATAGGGCCAGAGGCAGTGGCTAGGGGCCTTAGTGGATCATGGTTTCCTTGGGCTGCACCAATAATCAGTGTGGAGCCATAAATCAGCAAAATAATACCTAGTCCTTGAAAAAAAGCACGCCACTGGGTCTTAGGTGTAAAGTTAAGCGCACCGAGGTAAATTGCACTACAGATGAGTAATGCAGCCCACAGCATTAGTGTGAGTGGGCCTGGTATTAACCTTTCCAGTAACCATATGGCGACTCCCAGCAACAGGACGCCAAAAACGGATTTAACTGCATTCATCCAGTTACCGGCTTTGGGGAGTAACTTGGCTCCTCCTGCTCCAATGAGAAGTAAAGGAATTCCCATACCAATGCTTAAGCTAAATAAGCTGACAGCACCTAATGTGGCATCGCCTGTTTGTGAAATGAATAACAAAATTCCAATTAAGGGGGCAGATACACAAGGTGATACCAATAAGCTAGAGAAGATGCCCATAACACCCGCACTAAGATAGCTCCCTCCTTGCTGCTTACTCATAATGCGGTCAATTCTATCTCTTAAAAACTGGGGCAGCTGAAGTTCATAAAAGCCAAACATTGCAAACGCCAAGAGAACAAAAAGGATCGCAAAAGGAATGAGTAGCCAGGGAGACTGGAATTGGGCTTGAAGATTGTAATCTGCACCTAGCAAGCCCATTAGAGAACCAACAATGGTGTAAGTAATGGCCATACCAAGAACAAAGCATAAGCTTAGGGTAATAGACTGGCTTTGAGATAACTGGCCACGTTGATGCTCGCCGACAATAATACTTGAAAGGATAGGCATCATGGGAAATACGCAGGGGGTGAAGCTCAGGCCTAAGCCTGCAATGACAAACATGAGAATGATCCATAGCCAGTTACCTGAGCTAAGGAGTTCAGTATAGGTTGCTTCAAGTGTTGTGTTACTGCTGATGGGTGAAGTGGTTGCAGGAATAACCGTTTTGCTAGAAACAGCCAAGGTTGATGTTGTAGCAGTATTTAAAGGTTGCGAGGATGTTGCTGTTGGTGTACTTCCTGTTGGGCGCTGGGGAGTTAATGCTAAGTTAATGGTGTGTGGGGGATAACACAGTCCCTTTTCAGCACAGCCTTGGAATGTTGCTGCCATAGAAAGCAGATCAGTTTGCTGATTTAAGGGAAGCTTGACTGTAACATCGTGCTCAAACACCTCTACATCTTTTTGCTGGAATGGGTCAAACTTGATCTTTCCAGAAGGAATAACCGGGTTGCTACTGGTAATTCCTGCATCTTCAATCCTAAAGCGGAACCTGCCTTTATAAAGATAATGTTCTGGTGTGACTTTAAAGGTTAAGTAAGCCGTACCGTCTTCAATATAGCCTTGCACCTGAAAGGCTTCTTCAACAGGAAGAAACTCACTGTCTTCGATAGAACTGAGGGCATTATTGTTAAAAGGTGAGCGGTCAAATAAGCCTTCACTGTATGTGAGTGGACTCAATAATCCTAATAGAAGTAATAATGAAGCAAGCTGTAGGAGGGAAGGGCTTTTTTTCATTGATTATAGGGTTCCGTCACCATAAATGTTTGAGGGTTTGACTTTAGACCTTTAGCTGAGTTCCTGATGTCGCATAGATTAGCATAAACGCGTGGGTAAAAGCTTTACAGTATTAGCAGGAAGTAAACGAGTGGCTGCTCAGCTTATTAAATGACCGATTAAAATATAAAAAACTTGCAAGGGGAATGTGTAGTGTGTGAGTGGGATGATTAGGAGGCTGAAGCAGCGGGTTTTTTAGGTGATCCCTTCTCTTTCGGAGGGGTATAAATCCGGACACAGTTACGGCCAGCATGCTTCGCGTCATAAAGTGCCTGGTCTGCTTGAGAGGATAACATTTCATTGTTGTCTTCAGTGAGCATCGCTATTCCACAGCTAAATGTAACCTGGAGGTCTTCTGGGTGAGCAGGTTGACGCAGCTGAGCAAAGTGCGAGCGAATATCATTAAGCAGTGCAATGGCATTTTCTTGCTGGGTGTTGGGGAGGATGACGGCGAACTCCTCACCACCATAACGTCCCACTGTATCTGTTTTCCGCAGGCGCTGTTTAAGAAATAAGGCGAGGCTTTTGATCACCCTGTCACCCATTGGGTGGCCATAGGTGTCATTCACACTCTTAAAGTGGTCTATATCAATCATGGCAAAGGCGAGTGGTGTTTGGTTTTCCTCAGAGCGCAGGATTTCATTTTGCAGCTGTTGCAATGTATAAGTGTGGTTATAAAGCCCAGTCAAGCTATCCCGTATCATTCTTGATAGCAAAGCTCTGGCCCGCTCGCCACGGTTTCTAACCGTAGATATTAAGTGGTGAGGTTTAATCGGTTTGGTCAAAAAGTCATCCCCCCCCTCACTCATGGCAATTAATTGCTTGTCTACATCAGCTTCAGCGGAGAGATAAATAATGGGGATGCTAACGTACTTTTCCTGCTGGCGAATGACTTTAGCTAACTCCATCCCATTACATTCAGGCATATACATATCAAGAATCATCAAGTCTGCATCGAATTTTTCTAGTGCATCCAGGACTTCCAAAGGCTTCGTGATGACTTCTGTGATAATGCCGGCTTTGTTCAGTGTATTTTGTGTGAAATAAGCTTGAGCTTTTGAATCGTCAACGATCAATACACGGTAAGGGTCCTGAACAACAACACGTGTTAGTTGTTCAATACGATCAATGATATGACCAATTTCAAGCCCTCGGGTATAAAACTCACAACCAAAAGCCCGAGTTGCTTCTAACCGCGTTCGAATATCATCAATATCATGACTATAAAACAAAACAGGGAAAGGGCTGTCGCGCTCTGCCTGAATCTTCTTAATCAAATCAATACCGGCATGACGCTGTCGGCCGAAATCAACATCCATGACAATAACGGCAGGGTGGCGGGCATGATATGCATTCAAAAAGTCTCTGGGGGCAAAAAATGCTTTGGCTCGAATCCCAAAGTAATCCATTTGTTTCAGTAATTTTCCAGCAAGGCTGGGATGGTTTAGGCCAATATAGACAGGTTTCGTTGACGGAATTGATGTAGGTTTGGCGTTAGAGTCGCCTTTACGAAGGGCTGTGTAGCTGAGTGTGGAAATCAGGTTATTGAGTTTACGAATTGTATCACTATTAGGGATACTGTTACTGTCAAAATTTTGTAGAATATCCGCGATCTGTTCTGCGATTTGAGCATGTTTTTCCTGATCAAATCGTTTAGCGTACTTCAAAAGCTTCTCATTCGCTCGATTAAACTCCTCTAACCACTGCTTAGTCCAGTGGTCGGTATTTATTCGGTGCCAACATTCAATAACCTGGCGCGCCCTATTAGTAACGCGTTGAGCAAAATGATCCTTTAGCCGAGCGGTAGACTTTTGTATTGATTCTTTAGAAACTTGCTCGGTCATGATACAACGGACAGCCCATATTAAATGACATTATTTGATCACCATGTGCGCGTCTAGCTCAACAAACTAGTGAAGTTTTTACTGCTTTGTCTTGATAGTTATAGGTTATAAGATGGATTGACTCAACTGGTCGCACATGCATTATGTTACTCTAACCTCAAATACTGCCCGAAAGCCACTGTTATGATAAAAGGCGTGTTAATGGAGAATATTCATAAACAACGTTGTTTGATCCCTATTTTATTGGGATTGTTTCTTACTGTGGGTATAGCAGGTTGTAAGCATCAGACACTTCCCGCTAACGATCCCCAATCTACTCAGGAAATGGTTCAGAATGATACGAAGCATAAACGTATGCAGTCACGTATTGCCTGGTTATTGCTAGAGGCAGAAGATGCTTTTAAAGAACGGCGACTGACAACCCCAAAAACTGACAATGCCTTAAGTTATTACCAAGAGGTTTTAGAGCAACAGCCGGATAGTATTGAAGCACAACTCGGAATTGAGCGTATCGTTAAGCGTTACAAAAATATGATCCGTTATGCAGTTGAGCAAAAAAAACTCGCAAAAGCACAAATTTTATTGTTAAGAGCTCAGTCAGTCGATAAGGATCATAAATTATTACAAACACTTGCAAATGAAGTTATGTCTCTGCAGTCAAAAGGAAAATTGCAGTTTTATCTGGATGTAGATCTGCTACAAGCTCGCTCACCAATTATTGTGCATCACTTAGCGTCTATTAGAAAATACCTTGCAGACGGTGTACAAGAGGTACTTTTGGTAAGCCCTACTGATGCAGATAGTCAGTGGATATTGAAGCAGTTAGATGTTAATGCTAATGAACAGCGATTTACTGTACAACAGCAGGCGGGTAAGCAGCCTAAAGTTCAAATTAAATTGTCTTCCAGTAAAAACTCGTAAAGCAAGTTGTGCACAGTATAATTCTGAAAATTGATTACTAAATTAGAGAGAAATTATGGTACTTGACAGCATAAAGGATGTGCTTTTCACGTTGGGTGAAAAGTTCAGGATTCTCGGAAAAGGACGTTTAGGAAAAGCCATCGGAATTGTTGGAGTCGTGCTAGTCTTGCCCATTGTTATTTTAGGTTTTATCTGGAACGCTGAGCCAGATTTATTTGATGTTGATACAGTGGCAAAAGACTATGCAAAACAAGAAGGTAATCAGGTGGTTACCGGCTATGTAACAACTTACACTCTTAAACATGTGACAGAAACGCTTTTAAATAAATCAGGTGGCTTTTTGTCAAACGATGTTATGCCACCCAGTGTTTTGATGGACAATATGCCAAGCTGGGAGTTTGGGGTTTTAGTACAAGTTCGTGACCTATCCAGGGCTATGCGGAAATCTTTCAGTCGGTCACAGTCACAATCGGTTGAAGACAAGGACTTGGCGATTGCTGAGCCACAATTTTCATTTGATCATCGAAGTTTTATGCTACCGTCTTCTGAAAAGGAGTATAAAAAAGGTCTTAAAAAGCTTGATAAGTACCTTCAGCGGTTAGCTGATCCAAAGGATCAAAATGCTCAATTTTACGCCCGTGCAGATAACTTGCGAGATTGGTTGGCTGATGTTGAAACTCGTTTAGGTAGTTTATCCCAACGGTTAAGTGCAAGTGTTGGCAAAGACCGGCTTAACACTGACTTAGAAGGTGAACCTGGGGCAAAGCAATCAACTTATAAGAAAGAGTTATTAGAAGTTAAAACACCATGGCTTGAGATTGATAATGTCTTTTTTGAAGCCAGAGGCACGGCATGGGCTTTAATACACTTTTTGCGTGCGATTGAAACAGACTTTGCAGATATTTTAGAAAAGAAAAAAGCTGTCATTAGCCTAAGACAGATTATTCGTGAGCTGGAAGCCACTCAAGAAGTTATTTGGAGTCCAGTAATTCTTAATGGAAGTGGGTTTGGCTTTTTAGCAAATCACTCGTTGGTGATGGCGTCCTATATTTCTCGTGCAAATGCTGCTCTGATCCAGTTGCGTAGCCTGCTTCAAAAGGGCTAATAATTCCACTTTTGAATATTTTTGTCACCAGGTTAGATGTAGAAGTACATCTAACCGCATCCTCATTTCTCTCTGCGTTTAATACACTACATTTGCCTTTTACAATAAAATAATTTTTATCAGTATTTGTTTTGAAATAGTGCTTATTAGCAAATATTGAAACTTGTATTTTATTGTGTTGTCTCTGTAAAACACGTAATACAAATAGGCCTTAGTATATTAAATCATCATTGGGTAGAAATTCTAACTCCGTAATTGGAACAGCCTTTTACAATAGACTGTTACTGTGTAACTACCCTCTATTTACCCACTTTATCCAGGCTTTAAAGTTCATGGTAAAATACCCAACATATACACTGCTTGCAGTAAGTTTGTTTATAAATGTTCCTGCTATTAATGCAATGGCTGAAGAAATAGAGCCTCCACCGGTCATGAAATCCTGCACTGGAAATAAATGGTGTAATGTGCAGGTTAAAACACAGGACTGGCCTGAGCGTGGGAAAAGGTCAGGAGAAAAAAATGAAGGTTTAGAAAAAGTTGATATGGAGCTTTTTTCTCTAGATATTCCCAAAGGTTATATCAAGCGCGACTATGACAAATCGAGGCAGCAACTTGAGGTCAAGTATTCAGACTATACTTTGTTGCTGATTAAGGAGGAGGCCGGTGCGTATAGCACTAAGCATTCATTGATACCTGATGAAAAGATTAAGCAGGATCCCAAGTATCATCCTATTAAGCAGTATGAGATTGCTTTTACAGAAACAGAACCTGAGAAAGAGCCAAGTGATAAATATGAAAAACTTTTATACCGTCTGGCATTTTTTACAAAATCTTTGGGGTTAAAGGATGCTGTGATCTATAGAAAGGAAGATATCAATGCCTATCAACGGCGATATGATATGGATAGTCAACTGAATGAAATTAATGTGTATGTGACACGAGCAGATCGGCCAAAAGAAAAGTTAGTTATTGCATTAATAGGTGGTGATGTGAAGCGTCTTCAGCATATTTTAGCCACAATTGAAAAAAGCATCGATAAAGATAAGGAAGAGAATAAGAGTCAATAGGTTTTCTTGGTAACAGCTTTTATACTCAAAGCGAATGATTTTTAGCGGGGCTAGTCTGATCTGGTCTCGTCTGTTGGAGCTAGCGATAGTAACCATAGTTGTTTAAAAGTGCTAGCTGGGCCGTCAAGTGCTGAAGCCACCAGAGCTTATACAAATAAGTGACTGTGGTGGCAGTTAAATACTCCTCGGCAATAGCTCCTGCATTGCTCTACTAAAAAAGCAATTAGTCACATTACCAGATCCTGAGTGAGGGGCTGAAAATGATGGATCTATGCTCATTTAGGCATATAAACTTTCTCTATGGATGTAGTTTTGTGATGTGTTTCAAGCTATTTTTTTGTGTTTATATGTGTGAACACTGATTTATTCAAAACAATGCTAATTGAGTTCATATTTCCTTATAACAAATAGCCAAACTGTGAAGTGTTGCCTCTCAGATAGTCCGTTTTAAGGTAGTCTTGCAGCTTATTTAGTTCACTTTAGCGTTACTCTGACGCAGTTTAAAAAGTGCTAGCTGATTAAAGGATAGATTGAAGAGGGGGTTAAAGCCTTACTTCCATAATACGCAGGGGCTGAATGGTAAACACCATACAAGTAGTGCTTTATTCAGCTAATGCTTAGCCATGGTTTGGGCATTAACGAATAATCTATGGTTGAAAAATTAAGAGAGAGTTGTCAAGAAGACATTGTATTAACTCACAAATGATAAGCTGAGTCTATGCAGAAGTAGATATTTTGTATATCTACTAGGGGATAGAGAATTTACTTTATAACCAATAACTAACTTGGTTAGTACATCATTTTAATGGACTATTCGCAGGCAGTATGAGAGTCATTTCATGTTAAAGTTGACAATTAAAAAAGGCCATGCCATTTGTATTGGCGATGATATAAGGATTGAGTTTGAACCCGAATACTATAAAAATAAGGTTCATGTAAAAACAAAAATTTTTGCACCAGATGAAGTCCCTGTAAAGCGATTGGAAATTTATGAGGGAAAAGAAGAAATCGAAAAGGATATTAAAGATTATTTCCGTCGAGTTAAGTCTTACAAACATAAACAAACAGATTCACCTCGTAACAGTTCTGCTCCCATAAAGCAAACAGTACGCCATCCTTATATGTTGCATCAGCAGTCAAATTATAATAACTATTATGATAAAGCTGATTACAGTCGTGACAATGTCGAAAGAAATATCTCTCAACCAAAAATAATAGTAAAGAAAAAGCGAATGTTAAGTGCCTCAGAAAGTGATAGCAATGCATTATAAATAGGCATTGCTTTTGGCGTCTGTAGGTTGTTTTTGACAAACTATTTATAAGGCTAACATGACGTAAGTTAGCTAAATGCTTAATGGGGCTTTAGAGATATAAATTCTTTATATGCTAGGTTTAACCAGTTTGAATGCATTAAACTGATTAAACTATTATTCTGCCCCATATAAACTACACGGTTTAACCGTTGCGAATAATTAGATTCCAGCTTTAATTTAAAGCAATTTAATAGACTATATTGCTTTTTATGACTCAATCGAAAGATTAAGCATTGTGGTAATATTTTGCCATGAATGTTGCTTACTCAGCGTCCTTAAGCTTACCGGCCTTTCAATTTGTGTCTTTATCTTTAAGATACCTGTTGTTTCAACAAAATTGCTAAAGGCATCTATCCATTCTTGTGCAACAGCTTTCGAAAGCCCTTGATTTTGTAAGTCTTGTAACCAATAGTTATTTTGAACTTGGTTGATCAGCGATGTAGGTTCGGTATCAGGACTTAAAGGTAAGGTTAGCTTATGCCACTCCTTAATACGTGATAGCAAACCACTGTCTTCAAACTGTAAATCAAGCTGTTGAACTCTTAAACTGCCTAGTTGCTGATTACTTAAATCATAAGATAGTTTCGAGTTTCCAGATAAGATTGATATTCCAATTTGTTGAAGTTCTTTTCGAGCAAGCCGAAGCCTATCTAAAGTTATATCTGAGACTAATAAACCAACAGAATCTATTTTGAGCTGGGAATGAATGTCGACACTATCAAGTTCGGGTGTATATTCCCAGTCGACTGCTAAGGATGCTGGGTGGTGTTGGTAGCCAATAGCAATAAGTGTTGTTATGGTGTCACGGGCAGGATGATCTGTTGGGAATAAGAGGTTCAAATGATTAATTAAATCAACATTGTAGCCTTCAATTACGAGTGTTCCTTCATACCAGTCCTCAGGCTCTTGGATCGTTGCTAGGGTTGTAGAAACTGAATCAACACGAATAGTAAGAGGTTTGCCCTTAACCTCAAAAGAAATTATTGGGCTAAAAAGAGTCATTGTTTGAGTGAGTGGGTTATAAAAAACGTGATCATATTTAAAGTCATCAAGCAGTTGAAGCTTTTCAAGCTGAGCCATTAAGCGCTTTTCAGCACTGACTTGAAGATAGAACCAGCCACCTAAAATAAAGCTTAATACTGTAACAGTAACAACTGTAAATTTTACCAAGCGATTCATTACAGCTCCTTAAGCTTTACTGCCAAGTTTCAATGTTATAGCGTTTTAAAACAAGCTGAGTTATGTCGTTAAATTCAGCACATTTTTTTTGCTTACATTTTTCTACTCTTTTGATCTTTAATTGCGGAATTATAAATTTATTATTGGCTTGTAATTTTGTATTGCCGGTAACTTGTGCCCAAACTAAATACCAACCAGGTTTAGTTAGTTTCGGGTGATTAGTGATGTGCATTAAATAGGGCCAGTTAGTGGTTGCTTTTTTAGAGTCAATGCTGTCAATATGAATTAAATTAAAGACAGGAATAGGTTTTTTCTCTAATAAGGAGGTTGCTGCAGCAGTTAGGGGATTGCCTAGCCGTTCAGCTTTAGGGAACAGATAAGTGAGCCTAGTAGCAAAGTCAGCATTACGCAACATTTGGGTATCTTGACGAATTAACGCAGAAACTGCTCCTTCAGGAGGTTTTGGTTGAACTGATCGCTCAGTACTTTCAGATGAAGCCAGCCCCTCTGAGTAGTTTTTTTCAAGCCACTTACCGTTATCATGTGTGGCGGTTACTTGAAATAAAATATGTTCATTATTTTCAAGTGGAAAAGTAAGTTTATTTACAACTAATAGGTCAAATGGGGTGACATTACTTGTTATTTTGCGTAATAAGCTTTCGGTTGCACTAAAGAGTTCTTGGTGTTGAATAGAATTTTTTTGAGTTGATGAGCTTGTTATAGCAATAACTTGGCGTTTATTAAAGTGCCATACGCCATTATTCATGGTGAGTAAACCAATAAAATGAACATCTAGCTTGGCATCATGACCTAAGTAAAAGGAGAGAAATTGCTGCTGTTGAAGTTGAAAGCGGTGCAAGAATATGGAATGTGCAAGATTTAGCTGAGGGTCAACTGGAAATCCATGCGCAAATTTACCATTTAGCTGTTTTAATATATAGCCGTCAGTTTGATGAGTTGTTACTTTTCCTAGCCCATAAACAAAGCGTCTGCTGTCACAGTTTAAACCTGTGTACTCAATATAAAGTAATCTTGGATCTTTCCCTAGTGGTAATTGCGGGAGGCGAATTTTACAACGTTGATCTTTGGTGGTAATTTCGTAGTCTTTTACACCATAGTAGGATAACTCTGCTTGGTGCTTTGGCGGGTTCCACGAGTTACCATTTTGATTAGTTTCCTGGCTTGAGGTTTCGTCTGCCACCTCCAATGATAACAGGTCTTTTTGAGTCGGTTGTATATTTTTCTCAAGTTGCCAATTATTATTTCGAGAGGCTTGTCCAATAAAAGCTGTCTTGCCTTTTTGGTTTTTGGCGGTAATTACGACAATATTCACTACCGGACAGAAAGTAGGATCATTTTCTTCTTTTTTAGTATTTAACAGGATACCTAAGCGTTGTGATAGCTGCTGAACTTTTGTGGCATCTGAAAAGCTATGAGGGGATTCAGCTTGTAGCAGTATATTCACTTGTTCACCACACCATACTGCATTTTCTTTTGCAAGAGCATAAATTCGAAGTTGCATTTTTTTTGAGTGAGCGATTAATTGATTTTGGTTTGCTTGTGCTGAGCTAACATTTAATGCAATAAGACTGATGATGAGTGACTTTATAAAAAATGTCATATAAGAGTGACCTTTATCACACCTTAGACTTGAGTGAGAGTCAGGAAATGAAGATATTTCGACATGTGATGAACACTTATGAGGATCAATTTGTTTTGTACGAAATAACGATAGCATTTTAGCTAAGAAAGCGCCTTAAACATGATAGAAGTCATATGGAATGTCATTATTTTAACTGTTCTACAAGCTAGTATGAAACTTGATGTATATAAATGTGAAACTCTGCCCACCTAGAACTGTTTAAGCTGTGCGCTTAACAGGCCCTAATACCACTAAAAAACCTTCATTTTGACTATATACCCTTCACGAATGATTTCTAGGTTTTGTTATCTTCACTCCTCATCCCAATTACCTATTAATATAGGCTCATGGGACTTCGTCACTCGATGGTCGCACCTAAAAACCATTCGTATTGGGTATAGAATCTAGCTAAACACGAATAGTGCAGTAATGGCCACTACTTCTAAATGGATTATTTGGACTTTCTTTAGGCTATATTTGCTTGTACGAATTGGATTCACTGGAAAAGTATAATAGCTATCCGTTATAATTATGATATTTTTATTCTTTTTTGCTATATTTGTGTGTTAATCCAACAAAAGCACCATCTTCTATCATGGCATGGGTTGCTTCGAGCAATAAGTTTGTCAGTGAAATGTTATGCTTGCTGAGTGCACAGAGTAAAGAATATTCTTTATCGACAAGTGATGAGAGTTTCAAGCCTTTGGCATCGCCAGTTTGAGTGCGGTAATAAAAAGAGTATTCATTGTCAACAATGGCATATACTCGCTGCATCTGAAGTAATTTGTATAAGTTTGTCGTTTTTAACTTATTAACTCTACTGGCAATGCCCTCTTTGAAGAGCTTTGTGAGCAGTTGACTATAATGGTATCCCAAGCAGGGCAATCGCATATAAATTTACACCGAACAAATTAGCTTCATTAAATATTCATGATCCCAACCAGCAGAGAGTCTCTTATTTTTTATTCCAATTTTATAAGTATTATCTTGCTTAAGAATATTAAGTGCTATCTGCCTAATTCAAGACATATTTTCAGCTGAATGTCCTTTACGAATTCGACTATCATCTTCTCTGAATGCAACATCCAAACTCCAGTGCAAGCTGTTTTCAATTTGCCAGTGATGTTGGATCATTT
>NZ_AUAF01000009.1 GCF_000428585.1 Zooshikella ganghwensis DSM 15267
ACCGCCAGATATGTGTATCTTCATCTAGCCCAAAAAACTCGCCGATGAGCTCCATTGCAATCACTTCAGGATCAGAAAGGGAAGGCATAGTCCCTCGTTCACGTAATCGCTGGCCTTTAAGTAAATCATTAAAGGTATCATCAACCCAGCAATAAACTGCTATGATAAACTCTTCTACTGACATCCCCTGTCCCTTTGAATTTGTTTCGGCAAAACAAAGGTTGGGGTCAGGGGTTGTCATTTCAAACTAATAAAAGTCGAGCATCGCGTTACTTTAAATTACTTATGTACAAGACGCTACTAAGACTTAGGTAGTTATATTTGCCTTTGGCAAAACAGAAGGCTCTAGTGAAATATCAATGATTTTTATATCCCATAATGAGCATAGCGTTAATCGATTTATACCTGTAAGTGAATTAATAAAAGGGAGCATTCCTATTAAATACTGATTATCAATGATATGCAAAAGCTAAGCATAACTCTAAGTTATCTACTGCTGCCCTCTTAGTAGTAGCACAATCAATTACAGCAATGGTTAGGAAAATACGATTTGTCTCTCGTCCAAAACTGTAGTTAAAGAAAGTCATAGGTAGCTGGGATAAGAAGTCTGATCTCCCCCACACTAAAAAGATGCCAGTACAATACTCAACGCAAAATGAAGTTGCCTTGATTCAGTTGTAGCTTAAGTATTAACAAGGGGAAACTTTTCAGGATCTGGAAAAAAACAAAAAATGTCGAAGATATCATTTCAACTCAAATCACTACTAAGACGTAGTTTAAGAAAAGTCTTATTCTTATGGGTTAAAACCAGGCACATAGGGAAGTTACCCCTATTACCACCCTTACAGGAAAATGATGGAATATGCTATATTCTCGCCCGCCAGTCCTTATTTGACACACTAGTCCTTGAAGAGATTTGTCAGCGCGAAGGGCTCCCGCCCCCAAACCAAAAACTCATTGTCACGCACAACCAGCTACTACCCAACTGTTTGCATTTAATTCAACAACCCACTATTTGGCGAATCTTTCCGCCACCAAAACCTTCAGAACAATTACACCAGCTTATCACTTTCCTTCAACGTCACCCAGAAAAAAATATTCAACTGATTCCCGTTACGATTTTGTGGGGACGCTCTCCACTGAAAGAACAGTCAGCATTCAAACTGTTATTCACCTATGATTATGCCGTGGGAGGGCGGTTACGCAAATTATTTGCCTTACTGATCCATGGCCGACAAACAATGATTAATTTCAGTACACCATTAGCGACAAGAGAGCTGGTTGATGATCAGCTTTCAACAAGTCGTACGGTACGGAAATTAGCGCGAATTCTTCGTGTCCATTTTCGACAACTGCGTACAGCTTTAACAGGCCCTGAGCTTTCCCACAGAAAAACGCTGGTTAATCAGCTGTTGCATAGTCAACCCGTTAAGCAAGCTATTTTAGATCAAGCGAATGCGACACACGACAATATTAGTCGGCTAAATAATAAAGCGCGTAAATATGCAAATGAAATTGTCTCTGACTTTCGTTATCCAGCAATACGTTTTCTAGATATTGTACTAACATGGTTTTGGAATAAACTCTATAATGGCATTCAGGTAAATCACGTAGAACCCATCCAGCATTTGGCCAAAGACCACGAAATCATTTACGTACCCTGCCACCGCAGTCATATCGATTATTTACTTCTATCCTACGTGCTCTATAAGCAAAATTTAAGCCCTCCCCATATTGCAGCAGGAATAAACCTAAACATGCCTCTGATTGGTGGTTTACTGCGTAGAGGTGGTGCATTTTTTATGCGTAGAAGCTTTAAAGGGAATAAACTTTATACGACTGTATTTAACGAGTACCTGCATACTTTACTGACCAGAGGCTTCTCCACAGAATACTTTATTGAAGGTGGACGTAGCCGAACAGGCCGATTACTACAACCCAAAACAGGCATGCTAGCCCTCACGTTACAAAGCTACTTCAGGGATCAGCGTAAGCCTTTTTGCTTTGTACCTGTATATATTGGCTATGAGCGAGTACTAGAAGGAAATACTTACCTTGGTGAGTTACGCGGAAAAACAAAAAAAGCCGAATCACCTCTTGATATCTTACGTATACTTTCAGCCTTGAAAAAAGAGTTTGGCGAAGTATGGGTGAATTTTGGTGAACCTATTTTGCTTAATCAATTTTTATCGCAACAAGAACCAGATTGGCAATCTAGTATTTCATCAGAATCATCTAGCTACACGCGACAATCGTGGTTTCGCAACCTTACCCAACAGCTGGCAAATACAATTAATTGTCATATTAATGCCGCTGCTGTCGCTAACCCTGTGAACCTCATTGCAACCGCCCTACTCTCTGCACCTAAACAAGCAATGAGTGAGGAATCACTAAAAGAGCAAGTGACATTTTATAATTGGTTACTAGAAAAGCTGCCGTACAGTGAACGTATAATATCGCCTCTCAAAACACCCACTGAGACCATTCTTTACGTCGAAAAATTAGGCTTTATCCGACGACAAACTGACTCTCTAGGTGATGTAATTTATACGGAAGGTAAACATGCTATTTTACTGACTTATTACAGAAATAACACATTACACCTTTTTGCAATACCTTCTCTAATCAGCTGTTTCTTTAATAATAGCTCTCGAATTAAAGAAGCAGATCTTGTTCCGATGTGTAGTCAAATATATCCTTACTTGCGCACAGAGCTTTTTTTACCTTGGCAACCTGATGAGTTTAAAATCCTGCTTAAACAGTGGTTGGACATACTTGTTGAGCACTCAATATTGCAAAGTGAAAATGGCTGGCTACAAAGTCCAAACCCTGACTCTGTCACCTCAGTCACTTTTAACTTTCTGGGTAAAACCATCATGCAAACGTTAGAGCGCTTTTATATGGCACTCAGCTTGTTGATTCGAAGTGGAAGTGAGCAAATAGATAGAGATACCTTGGAAAAGCAGTGTCATGAGCTTGCACAGCGGCTTTCATTTATACAGGGAATAAATGCTCCAGAGTTTTTTGATAAATCACTTTTCAAAAACTTTATAGAAACACTTCGTCAGCAAAACTTAGTTCATTCTGACTCTCAACAAAACTTATCATTTAGCCATAACATCCATGTTATTCTAAATAGTGCACGTTATGTACTTCCCAGTGAAGCCCGACGGGCTATTCAGCAATTAGCAACAGTACACTTAAATAAACAGTAAGTGGTGTATTAAGGCATAGCGCGTTAATGCGGTATGCCTTTTTTTACATAAATATCGAACCGATTAGCTTTTCCCATTAGTTGTAAAGTAGGCTTTTTTGCTGCCAGTAATGGTGCTAACCGTGGTCTTTTCACAACAACTCGATAGCGTGCAGCATTATAAGCATCAGAAAATAACTGGTCAGCATCACTGTCTCCATCTAACAGCTTTTGAAAGAGCTGCATTTCTTTCTTTGACAGTGCCGACTTTTTATCTTGATGTGGAAACATAGGATCAAGGTAAACACAGTCAAAGCTATCAGACTGACATTTTGACAAAAAGGATTTTGCATCTTGAAGCGGTTGTAATGTCATTTGCTCAATATATGATTGAATTTCCTGGCACTGTAATGCTCTTCTTAAACCATCGCGTAATAAACAATATACAACAGATGATCTTTCTAATAGTGTTAGTTGACAACCAAGGGTGGCAAGGATAAATGCATCTCGACCTAAACCAGCCGTTGCATCTAAAACTGAAGGCTTAAACTGTTTTTTAATCCCTATCGCCTTAGCAATAGCCTGTCCTTTACCTCCTCCATGAAGCCTTCGAAAAGCCAGTGGTCCATGGACAAAATCGACATATACTTTGCCCATTTTTTTCTCATGTAAAGCTTCCAAACTGACTTTATCTTGATCAACGACTAAAGCAAGCGTTGTGTCCAAGTCCAGCCCCTCACTGCTCTCCTTTAGCGGGAAAGCAAATTCTTCTGCTAACGCTTTAGCATCAGGTAATCCTTCAGGGGAAGCGGGTAGTACTATAACCTTGTTTTTTGAGCACATAGTGAGGCTTACCTACAAGCATCTTCAAAGAGGGTAGCTGGTTGTTTTTTAATGTGTGCTAAATAATGGCCAGCGAACAAAGAAGTTATAACGGGAGGAAAAGTAACAGATAAATCGACTTAAGGAAATCTACACATAAATATCAATACCAAATAATTCAGTACTACTAGCCTGCTCTAGTTCAAACTCAGCCACTTCCGAGTAAGTACGAATACTTTTAGGGAGGGGGTTAACTTGATATGGACGTGTTTGAAATGGCTGTTCAATTTGATGGCTTTTGTTCACTCGCTGGGTTTGAGCAAGTTTATACATTGCATCAGCTTGTCGTTCACTTTCATTTTGTGATGAATAATGAACATTTGCCACAGGCTGGATAGCTTCTACTGTTTTTGGTGTCGTATTTGAACTACTGGGTAACAGATACTGTGCACCTAATGTCAAATGACCAACACTGGAAACCACACCCCAACTCCTCTCACATTCACTGAACTATTGCTACGTTTTATATGTATACCCTTCTCGAATTAGTTTTATGCACCCATTCCATAGCGTTTACCCTAACAGACCAGCGAAGTTGCTTTAATGTGTTCCCAACACATTTAATTAGAACAATCATTAAAATATATTACATATCCTTACTTAATTTTTTACACCGGTATTACCTTACTAGTAGTATAACAGGTTGCTCAGCAAAAAAATGAAAACAAGCGCCCAAAAGGACGCTCTTAATTAAAAAACTCAGATCTTTGATAAAGCTGCTTATCTCTCATACACTTTATTACACACTAAATGCTTGTGAAGTAAACAAAAAACAATGCTGCGCTCAAAAGTACACGATAAATAACAAAAGGCATCATTCCCATTCGTGCAATCATACTTAAAAATAAATGGATACATACATAGGCACTAATTCCCGCCACAAACACGCCTACAAAAATCGCGTCCCAGGCAACTGGCTCTGTAGCCATTACAAGATCTTTGGTTTTTAATAATCCTGCCGCAAAAATGACGGGTATTGATAATAAAAATGAAAATCTTGCGGCTGCATTCCGGGTGAAACCCAACATTAATCCAGCGGTAATAGTAACACCTGATCGCGATGTGCCAGGAATAATAGCCAGCGCCTGAGCAATACCAATAATTAGTACTTGTTTCCAGGTTATCTCTGTTAGTTGTCGCTGTTGAGTTCCTGTACGATCAGCCCATCCTAGTAAAACCCCAAAAATCAATGTAGTACAAGCAATAATAAAGATTGAACGTAATTGATTTTCAACATCCATAAGGCTAATGGCCAGGCCAAACAATACAGCAGGTATGGTGCCCAAAATAATGTACCAACCCAAGTATCCTTCAAAAGACTTTTGCTTTCCAAACAGTCCTTCCAGCATACCTTTCATTACAGCCCATAAGTCGTCTCTAAAATATAAAACAACAGCAATCAGCGTCCCTATATGTACAGCCACATCAAATGCCAAGCCCTGATCAGGCCAGCCTAGCAGCTGCGCTGGCAGCACCAAATGGGCTGAGCTTGATATAGGAAGAAACTCTGTTAGTCCTTGTATCAACGCCAGAATAATCGCTTGAATCACATCCATAAATGCACTACCTAATCTAAAAACTCAATTTAACGATACACTGGTAAATGTTACACAGTTAAAAGTGTGCCAAACTATTCACTGATAACCTGAAAGAGGCATATAAACCCACAGCGAAGGATTTTTTTGTGTGGCTAATCTGGTCTTTTAAGTTTAGCGCCAACAATAATAGCTGTTTTAAACGTTCTAGCTGGGCCGTCACATGATTCTGATACGCTCCCCCTTTGTAAAACCAAAACATTATATGCCAAGAACTGTAACTCTAACGAAACTTTTTCCCATTTAAGACACGCGCATCAACAGCAAAATCTACAAAGTTCACATTATTAAACCATTGATGCATCAACTCAGATTAATATATTGGGATAGGCACAATAAGGAGATGAAAGATAACCTGGTTGGCTATCTTTCTTGTTTTTTCTTGGCGACGTTGTCACGCAAGTAAACAGGAATCGCTTGTTCTGGAGGTACTGTTTCTCCACATTTCCATGCCAGTTCACCCAACAAAGCAATATCCTGAGCATGAGGCAATATATCTTTGTAAATAACCTCAGGTTTAAAAGGAATTCTTGGCGAGTAGCTCCATCCACTACCTACACCTACCCACCCAATCATATCCTCATAACCTGTTGCATTTTCTGGACTGATGACGGACTCTGGAATGACGAGTGCTAATTTGCCTTCAGTATTTACGGTATAAGCAGCAAAGTAGATCTCATCCATTCTTGCATCTATTGCCGTAAATACCTTTTCATGTTGATAAACCCGAAAAGCATAATGTGCAAGTGCAGCTAAATTTGAGATACCAATAACAGGTAAATCTGCCGCATAAGCCAGCCCCTGAACAATACCTGCCGCAACTCGAACCCCCGTAAAAGCACCTGGACCCTGTCCAAACGCAATGGCGTCTAGCTGTTTTATACCCAGGCCTGCACTAGAAAGTAACTCATCAACCATAGGTAAAATGCGCTCGTTATGTTCTCTAGGTGCAACAACAAACGACTCTTTGACATCGCCCTCAATAAGTAATGCAGCAGAACAAGCTTCTGTTGCTGTATCAATAGCTAATATGCGACTCATAGTGTACCTAAATAATGCACTTATTTAACACGACAATACCCTTTGGGTTGGGCATACACTTAAAAATGAATGACTTCAACTGTGACTAAAAGTACTTTTTCTTAATACACCCGTAAACACTTTTATTTGCAATAATAGCAGAACCCACCTCTATATATCAGATTAGTGCTTTAAAGGGCCAGGTAGCAAACCTATAAACATACACAAACATTTTTAAGATTAAGCCCGTGGGAGAGAAAGAAGAAGAAAGACTAAGGAGTGTATTGAAAGCAAATCTGGGTAGAAGTTTTAGAGTAACTCAAAAAAATATAGATGCCATCCTGGCATCTATTTAAGCTCAAGCTTGTTAAGTACAATAAATTTGTACTTAACCCACCTCTACAAGACTAAGCTTGTTTTTTAGGTGGACGACCACGACGTTTAGTCGTTGTAGTTTTAGCTCTAGTAACTTTTGCTTTAGTGGTTGAACCTGCTGGACGTCCGCGACGCTTGGGTGCTGCCGTGCCAGTAGCGGTTGTTGTAGCAGCTGCTGCCTTTTTAGGTGGGCGACCACGACGCTTTGGAGTCGCACTAGTTGTTGCTGTTGTAGCAGCTGTTGCCTTTTTAGGTGGACGACCACGACGCTTTGGTGCAGTACTCTTAGCCGCGGTTGTTGTCGCTGTTGCTTTTTTAGGTGGACGACCACGACGCTTAGCTGTTGTGGAAGTTGCAGCAGTCGTTTTGGCTGTTGTAGATGCTGGCTTACGTCCCCGTTTTTTCGCACCTGCAGTAGAAGTTTTTTTCTCACCCATTTCCTTAGCTTTAACTTCTACTTTTTTGAGCGCAACTTTCAATTTTTTGTTTTCTGCAACTTCACGCTTTTTAACTTTTGCTTGATCAGCGTGCTCACGGCTTTTCAGCCACTTAGCTTCAAAGTTAGCAATTGCTTTTGCAAGATCTTGTTCAGCTTTTGCTTTTAAAGAGCCTTGATACTCTTCTACACGTTGCTTAGCAGCGTCTTTTAATTGTTCGCCTTTAGCAACAACCTTTTCAATTTCTACAGCCTGTTTTGCTGCTGCAAGCTTCTCACGCATTGCATTCCAATCGGCTTGAGCTTTTTCAATAGCAGCATTAGCGCGCTCTACTGCTTTTTTATTCGTAGCAGTAGCACTTGACTTCAATTTTGTTTTAGCTGTAGCCAATTTAGCTTTGGCTTCATCTACTTTGAGTTTTGCGTTTGCAACTCTTTCAGTTACCTTTTCCAGCTCAGCCATTACTTTTTCAAGACCAGTATAGGTAGCCGTTGTTTTTGTTGCTTTAGCAGCAACTGCTTTTTTTACAGGGGACTTTTTTGCTTTAGTCCCAGGTTTTCTACCTCTCGCCATTTCATTTCTCCTGAGGGGAAATCTAATATTAGAGTTATCAGTTAAAACATAGCACAAAAAACTGTGCATCAACAAACAGTTAGGGGCGAATAATATTTAAATCGTAAAAATTTTTCACCCTCTTTTTACACGAAAGTTGAATCTTTTTAAGATTTGATCACCAAACGACATATATCTTCTTTAAAAACCAGACACAAACTTGAGCTATCCTGCCTATCAATTCTTAGCCTAATCGCAATTTATTTTTGTAGTCAGACTCAATAAATAGCTCGATGAGTGCAGCTAACCTCGTATAGTTAAGATAAATCTGTAGCAAAGAATGTATTCCTCTGTCTTTATCCTAACAAATTTAGAAACATAATTCTAAAATGATAACATATCCATTTATCCGCATCATTTAGAGAGTAACAGACTCCTCATACCCTTTATGCAATTAACATCCTTAATCAAAACAAACAACTATTCTAACATCTTACCGATTGCATTAACCAAAATGATTCAATCAACCTACATGAATTCAATTTCAGGTAGCAACACTAATCTAGCCAGTTTAACCACTTAATTTTACAAAAAGCTTATCTCTCACAGCTCTTTCTTTCACAAGTACGACAGCACCAATCTAAATTGAAGGGAGTATATTCAACATGATTCCTCATAAAAAGACATACTAAACCACTAACAATATAATAAGCTCATTCACAAACTGAATAGGCTGACTTTGAAGTATTTCTCTAGGTAAAAGAAGAAATAACCCGCCACTATCTTCTATATACAGACAACATGTCTTACCAATGTCTTGGGAGTATCAGCCAGACTGTCGCCTTAACCTTCCAGATAACTTAACATTACAGATAAAAAGTACGACAAATTCTCGACACATAAGTCGGTTTGTTGCTATCACCAACAACAAGTTGAGAACAGTTGTGTTTATACTGACAACTTATATCACTCCGACTACTTACTCTTAAACGTCAAACAGAGAGCGATTTAGCCCTGAGGCTTGAATACAATATTATTTTTTCAAATCACATTGATGACCTTATTTCTATACCGCCTACCAGAGCAATGGCATATATTTACTTATAAAACCACTTCTTAAAACACCCCTATAAAGCCTGTATGATGACCGTAAAATGCCTAAATCCTTCTACAGAAACTTGTTTACCGCACTTGTAGCAGAACGATCAACATGAGTTATCGAGTCTTTAGTGGTCATTGGCATACATTGAAGTACAACAGGTGCACATTTAGATATAACAAGAAATAGGATCACAACTATTTATGAAACAAGTGCTAGTAGTATTGTAAACAGTAGCAACGAAGGATGATTTTCTGCTGAGAAAAGAGAAACTAATTAACGGATTGCATCAGCACAGTCACTACTCACAACAAACTATTTTTAGCAATTCAGGTTAATGGGTGATTACAGCCTCACTTACAGTAACCACCCAGGCTCAGTTGTCTTTCGATTAAGCTATACAATCTTGAAAAAACAAATGGATAGGACATGCTTTGTTTAAAAAGATAAACAGGCTCAACAACACCGATGAGGAAGATAATAGTATTTATGGTTAATAACCCTACCGATATCACTTCGTAAATTCACGTTGCATTGACTGTCCAACAATCCTTATTAACATTAAGGCAACAGAGCTATCACAAATAAATTCAACCAGTGCAAACCTACATTTTGCAATCTCTAATGCTTAAATAAGCACTTGTGGTATTTCGATATACGCCATTGGCAGACTACAAATACTAAAATTGATGCGCGGAGGGTATACATTGGAAACACATTAAAAGTAGTGATACTGTTCTAATATGAACTTATTGCCTGTAAAGCATTATTTTATGAATTAAATGCTGAGACTCAAAAAGTAATCGACTCAATAAATGCATTACAGCCACAAAAAGTCACATGAAGCCTTCTATCTATAAAGCATCAAGGGTTTATAGGGCTATACTTTTTGAAAAAGAGATTGGGGGGCAGCGAGTGATAATAATTATTTAAGTTGAGGGGGAAAATCCCCCAACGACTGACTAATATTTACGGTTGATAGGCAGCAAGTGCATCCAAAACAGTAGAACGAATGGTATCAACTGAACCTTTACCATCAATACTGACATACTTTGGTGTGCCTTGAGAGGCTTCAGCTTCCTGATAAAAGGTGACTAATGGAGCCGTTTGAGAATGGTAAACTGCTAGGCGCTTGCCAACGGTTTCTTCAGTATCATCATCCCGCTGAACCAGAGGCTCACCAGTCTCATCATCTAACCCAGGTTGTTTAGGTGGATTAAACACAACATGATAAACCCGCCCACTGCCTTCATGAATTCGTCGGCCTGTTAATCGTTTGATAATTTCTGCATCATCAACTGCTATTTCAACAACACAATCAATACTAACACCCGCATCCACAAGCGCCTGAGCTTGAGGGATAGTGCGAGGAAATCCATCAAACAAAAAGCCATTCTTACAATCATCCTGCTGAATTCGTTCTTTGATGAGATTAATAATGATATCGTCAGAAACTAAACCACCTGACTCCATTACCTCTTTCACTTGCAAACCAAGTGGTGTGCCCGCTTTAATCGCTGCCCGTAACATATCCCCAGTAGAGATCTGAGGAATATTAAATGTGTCCATAATGAACTTAGCCTGGGTTCCTTTTCCCGCCCCAGGTGCCCCCAACAAAATAACACGCATGAATGCCAGCTCCTTTAATACGCTTTAGGCGGTATATGCTAAAAAATCGCCGATTCTATAACAAATAAAGCCGCTGCAAAACGCTTCTTGTACTTATTTCAGCTTTGCAACAGCCAAGATCAATCAAAAGTAGCAGGTAAGATACACAGGTCGGTTGTGATGCTCAAGTTAAGCCTTTATTGTGCAACCATTGCGAAGCAAGTTTAAGCAGCTTGGGTAAATGCAAGCTGATCAGTCCGAGGATAGTCTTTAGCTACCTGCGTAAAATGCTGATCAACTAAGTCGAGTGATAACCCTAAGCAGGCAAACGCATGCTCCGGATAGTCAGAAAGTGTCGCATAGCTGACGCGGTGGCACGTTAACATATAATTTACCACCTGTAACATATGCACTAAGGGAGTTTCTGAGTGGCTGAGAAGTTGATGGCTTACCCCTTGGATCACTGGCTGGTTTAATCGCCAGCGTTTTAGTAACCACCCACCAAGCTGAGCATAACCAAACCGAAGAATCTCATGCGCTTGACCAAGTCCAACAAGTCTCTGTTCAAAGTCACTTAAGCAAATATGAGGCTGACAAGTAACCCACTTATTCAGCATGATAAACTCTGGTCTAAAAATATGCCCTAGAAGCAATACCCCCACATGCTGCAATAAACAAGTTAAATGTAGGTTTGTGAGCTTCTGCTGATGATGTTTTGGTACATGTATTAACAGTGACTCCGCTAGAATACTACTGTATAGCGCATGCTGCCAAACACTGTTAAGGCCCAGAGGGCCACGCAATGGAACCCGAAAAGATAAGATAATGGCGCAAGCAAGCGCTAAATCGTAGGTCTTACAACCTCCTAGATGCTCAATAACCTCATGAGAACAACTGCATGGCTTGTGGCTGATAGCAGACCCAACCTTACAAAGTTGTCGGCTTATCAGTCCATGCTCATCGAGAAATGAAAGCAAAGCCACTTCATCTTCTCTTAGTTCCTGATGCCTAAGCAGCGCATTTGCTGTTGCTGAAGTCTCAGGCACCGCAGCTAAAGGCATAATATGATCCAGCTGATCATGCTCACTTGCGGTTGCAGTACCCGGAAAAATAATCAGCTCGCTATTATCTGTCGATGTTGGTAGTTGCTCGAACTCTGGCCACTCAAATAATTGAGCATGAGGGTGGAGAAACAAATACTCATCACTATCAACCCCTACTAATATCGATGGACAGCCAGAGACAAAATACACCTTGTCTTTTCTCATTAACGACTTATCAAGCATGCAGGGTAATTGATAGGGGACCGCTAAAGCGGGTTTGATACCTGGAGCACAATCCGAAAATAGTTTGTCAACGTCATGATGTGGCACTAAGCGGATCGGCTCATGCAGCACATGTGACAACTGGCCACATGAAAGCACCCGATCAACACTTGTTACAACCATCCACTGACCTTGTCTGCGGGAAATAAGTATAGGTACAGCAACCTGAGAAGGATCAATGCCTATTTGAGACACGGCCTGAGAAAGTGATACACCACAATTTAACTGATACAACGCATAGGGAACGCCTTTGGCGGCTAAATAGCGCTTGATCCGGGTAGCAATATGCATCCCAGTTTCCCCCTGGCCTAAGCCATAAACATACTTATTAGACATTAACGTAGCCAAATCCTTTGACCCTTTTTATCAATTTTATAAACTCAAACTGAATCAGCTTATTACCATAACCCATAGTAGAAGTTACAGTGGCATCCATTAAGTTTCATTATAGTTAGTTAAAACTGATTAGTTTGCAGAATTTATTACTTTTTATTAAATACGGAGGGATCATTTTTAATAATTTTTTGCCAGCCAATTAATTGTTAACATTCGAGTGGTGACAATCTACGACATAAACTCCATTTATACCGTCGTCTATTTATAGCGTTTCAACCTTCAGCTAATCTACTTCAGTTTCTTGTGTAAAACTCGCCTGCAGCCTCCTTCGCTGCAGACAGTTTCATCTTGATTAGCCTGTATTTCTCATTCCTGCTGCAATACCGGCAATGGTGACCATTAATGCTTGTGGAATAAACGGCTTAATATTTTCTGCATCATGGCGTAAACGAAACAATAATTCAGCCTGCAATACATTGAGTGGGTCAGTGTAGGGATTTCTCAAGGCTATCGACTGTTGAATCCAAGGTTCATCGCTTAATAATTCATGCACTTTCTTCAAATAACGAACCACTTCAACAGTACTGGCTAAACGGTGGCGTAACTCTGTCCCTAAAGCTTGCAGAGGCTCAGGAACAAGTCGTTGTTCATAGTAGGCTGCTAATGATAAATCCGTTTTCGCAAGCACCATCTCCAACATATTAACCCTGGCTCTAAAAAACGGCCATTCTGTCATCATCTCTCGTATTAATGTCTCCTGCTTATTATCAAGCGCCTGTTGAAGTGCTTCGCCACTTCCCAGCCAAGAGGGCAACATCAGTCGGTTTTGCGTCCAGGCAAATATCCAGGGAATAGCTCTCAAGCTCTCCAGTCCTCCAGATGTTTTTCGCTTTGCAGGACGACTACCCAGTGGCAACTTCGCAAGTTCTTGCTCAGGCGTTGCTGCACGGAAATAGGGAACAAAATCAGTATTTTCTTTGACAACACCGCGATAAGCCTCTAACGATGTTTCCGTCAAACTGTTCATCATCTCTCGCCAGCTGTCTTTAGGAACAGGAGGCGGAATCAGCTTAGCTTCTAATGCCGCATTGGTATACAGCGCAAGACTTCTAACCGCAACATTGGGTAATCCAAATTTGAAGCGAATCATCTCACCCTGCTCAGTGATTCGCATTCTTTCGCCAATTGAGCCTGGGGGCTGTGACAAAATAGCTGCATGAGCTGGGCCACCACCACGACCTATACTCCCACCCCGGCCATGGAATAAGGTCAACTTCACACCAGCCTCAGCACATACTTCCACCAGTTTTTCCTGTGCTTGATACTGCGCCCAAGAAGCCATCAATGTGCCAGCATCTTTTGCAGAGTCAGAGTAACCAATCATTACTTCTTGACTACCTTGAATATAATCACGGTACCAACTGACACCCAGTAAGTTCTTGATTACGTCATCCGCATTTGCCAAGTCATTAAGTGTTTCAAATAGCGGCACAACTGGCACTCGATGCTGAACACCACACTCTTTCAGCAATAAAATAACTGCTAGCACATCTGACGGCTGTTTCGCCATGGAAATAATATAGCTGCCAATCGCATGTGGCTCATGCCGACTAAGTACACGACATGTGTCTATAACTTCTTTGACCTCAGCGGAGGGCTGCCACTGGTTAGGCAGTAAAGGACGCTTACTGGCTAATTCCCTTAATAAAAAGGCTTGTTTTTGCTCCTCGGACCAAGTCTGATAATCACCCAATTCTAGATAGTTTGTCAGTTCTGCCATCACATCACCATGACGACTACTGTCTTGACGTATATCCAGTTTGATCAGATTCAAACCAAAACAGTGTGCTCGATATAATGTATCTAGCAATGGCCCATCAGCAATAACATGCATTCCACAGTCCTGCAGAGACTGATAACACAACTGTAATGGTGCTAACAAACCTTCCTTGTAAAGCAATACCTCCTTGGAGGGTTCAATATAGGTATGTGCAGCACTTTCAGCCCAATCGCGCGTTGCCCGTAACTGGGCTTGTAATTTTTTCAGGAGTACACGATACGGTTCACTCTGGTTGCCAACTTCTTTCAGTAAACGTTGGCTACAGTCATTCATTGACAACTCACCAATGAGTGTATCCATATCCCGTAAATATAAATCAGCTGCCATCCAGCGACTCAACATCAATACCTGATGAGTCACTGCGGCTGTCACATTAGGGTTACCATCACGGTCTCCCCCCATCCATGAAGCAAATCGAACAGGGGAAATATCTATAGGTAATCCCCGCTTAATACGCTGCTTTAACTGTTGATTCAGTTGGCGTAAAAACCGTGGTATGGCGTACCAGAGGGAGTACTCTATTGTTGAAAAACCCCACTTAGCTTCATCTACAGGAGTGGGCCGCTCCTCACGGATTTCATTTGTATGCCAGGCTTGACTGACTAACTGTTGTAAACGATGTATCAGCTGCTCTTCTTCAGCTCCGGATAAGTAGTGGTGATCTTTTACATATAAACAGTTAGCAATTTCCTCGTACTTTTTAATCAGCGTACGACGCGTTACTTCTGTTGGGTGAGCGGTTAATACCAATTCAATTTTTAGCTTTGAAAGGTTCTCAATAATAGCGTCAGCACTGAACTGTCGTGCAAGTAGCTGATCCAGCAATTCAGCAATAGGGTTTAACTCTAGAGGGCACTGTTGCGAGTGCTTGGAAATGGTATGGTATTGTTCTGCAATATTCGCCAAATTCAAAAATTGATTGAATGCACGTGTTACAGGCAGTAACTCGTCATCCGTTAATCCTTTTAGTTCCGTCAATAGGGCTTCCTGACCCGCCTTACTGCCGGCCCTACTCGCTTTTGCGAGCTGCCGAATCAACTCAATTTTATCTAAAAACTGCTCCCCCATATGCTCCTTGATGGTATTACCTAATAACTCACCAAGAAGGTGCACATTATTACGCAGCGCAGCATGTGTATCGGGCATTAACCTTCCCCCAAACAAACAGCAATCTGGCTTACCCAAAAACAAACCAGGTGACTAATTACAGAAAAAAACATTCCCCATCGTGAAGGGCACTTACCCAAAAATACGGATAGCTAGCATAGCCTAAAGGAATCTGTGTACTAAAGATAGTCCCCAACTATTAAGCAACGTCAGAGAAATAAGGAACACACTACACAGTGACTTAGGTTAGCTATAACCTACAAGCTTCTCAGTCAGTTATTAATTGACCATAGTGAAAGATAGCTTTCATATTACATTAAAGGATTAACGAGTGGTTATGACATAGCCGTATTATAAGCTCAGTTTCATAAAGACCATGTGTAAAGCCATATCATTTCTATACAATCACTTTACATTCTAAATCAATAAGTTTATCCAACCCTTTTTAAACGCAATTATGACTATAATTCCTTTACTATCCCTTTGCAGACATTTCAGAGAAACATTTTAATTTTGTCTGCCGTTCGGTTAACATACACTTAGGATTGAGTCGATAAAAATTTCTAAAACAAATAATAGTGGTATATCTAAAAAGCTTTTTTCGCCAGCATAAACACTAGTGCACGACGCTAACCTTAGGGAGATTAAAAAGCCTTTTTAGACAAAACCCGTATGATTAAAGTGAACCATACAATGAGCATTAAAGATTTAATTAATGAGTGGGAAAGCTCTGCGCGAGGTGCGGTTACTCATGACGCATTCTGTATCAAACTGCCCCTAGAAGATGCCGCTCGCCTTGCAGCACTAAGCGAAATGTACCCTCGCCGTCATATTGAAGAAATCATTCGAGACTTACTACATGCATCTCTGGATGAATTAGAACGATCCTTCCCTTATCAGCAAGGTCAACTTGTCGTAGCCGAAGATGAAGAAGGCAACCCACTCTACGAAGATATTGGCCCTACGCCCAAATACCTCGAATTATCCAGAAAGCATTTAAAGACATTTAAAGAAAACTTGCCTGATACCCACTAAGTAAATGGCTTCATAGCAAAAACAGTCAAGTAAAAAAACCAGTCACTTTCTCGTTAAAGTGACTGATAAAACAGTGTTGCTTTGATCATACCCACCTTTAAACACAAACGATAAAAGCACCTAAAGTCCTTTTTCTTTGGCTTGCCGCCATAAGTAATCCATTTCCACCAGCGAACTACTTTTACAGTCTTGCTCATTAACAGCAAGCTGCTCCTCAATATAATGAAACCGCCGTGTAAATTTTGCATTACACTGTCGTACTGCTTGCTCAGCATCAACCTGTAAATGTCTTGCTAAATTAACACAACAAAAAATAAGATCCCCTATTTCATCCTGAATATGTTCTTCTTTGCCTGTTGCAATCGCTTGTTCAACTTCTTTGAGTTCTTCTTTGATTTTATCAATCACAGGCTTGTGATCAGACCAGTCAAAACCTACTTGGGCAGCTCGGTGCTGTAATTTATGCGCTCGTTTTAAAGCAGGTAAACTCAGTGGAATATCAGCCAGCAACTGCGTCTTATTCTGCTGAAGACGTTCCTGCTTTTTAATTTGCTCCCAACTTGCTTTAACATCCAGGTCAGAGACATTAACTTGTTCAGTCTCATCTTTTTTTACCTTGAGTTCACCACTAGGAAAAACATGAGGGTGCCGGCGTATTAATTTTGCCACTAAATTATTTACTATTTTGGCAAAATCAAAATAACCATTTTCCTCCCCCATTTGCGCATAAAAAATGACTTGAAAGAGTAAGTCTCCCAATTCATCACAAAGGTGTTGAAAGTCCTCCCGTTCGATGGCGTCTGCGACTTCGTAAGCTTCTTCTATCGTATAATTAACAATAGTAGAAAACGTTTGTTTAATATCCCAAGGACAGCCAGTCTTTGGATCACGCAACTGCGTCATTAAATACAGCAAATCATCCATTGTGTAATGAGGCATAAATGACAGTTCCCCTAAATACTGCTTAAAGTACATATTATGTACGCTTAACCACAAAGAATGCACGACATCAAGTGTGTAGTATTAGTGATTTTTCAGTCGGTGGCGATTGGCTTCAATGACATTAGGCAGCTGGTTTATTCGTGTAAGCACGCGTCCAAGCATTTGCAAACTAGGCACCTCGATGGTGAGTTGCATGCGTGCTAAGCTATCATGCTTACTTGACTGAGTATTAACAGCTAAAACGTTTACCCGCTCATTCGCAAGCACCACCGTAATATCCCGCAATAATCCTGGTCGATCATAAGCAAGAACTTCGACATCTACTGGATAGGTTTCTTCATATTTTCCACCCCAGTCCACTTCAATCATCCGTTCAGGCTCTTGTTCTTGCAGTTGAACTGCATTAGCACAGTCCATACGATGGATGGTTACACCTCGGCCAAAAGTAATATAGCCAATGATGGCGTCTCCAGGAACTGGATGACAGCAACCTGCCATATGCGTCAATAAATTACCAACGCCCTGTACAACCACCCCCGCATCCTGGCTTTTATGTGGTGTTGGTTGTCTTGGGGTTAAGAACATAAACTCTTTCGCTTCATCAGGAGCCAAAATACGTTGCGCAGCATTAATAACATGAGCAACTTTTAAGTCCCCTGCTCCTACAGCCGCAAACATATCAGGCGCAGTTTTATAGTTAACCTGTTGAGCAAGCTCTTCATAGTTAATTTGACGCAAGGCTAACCGTTTAAACTCTGCTTCTAATTGATGACGTCCAGCCAGCTCATTTTGTTCTTTGTCTTGCTGCTTAAACCAGTGGATTACTTTCGCTCTAGCCCGTGAAGTGGTGAGATAACCCAGATTAGGGTTTAGCCAGTCTCGACTTGGGGTAGACCCAGGCATAGTCATGATTTCAACCTGATCACCCGTCTTTAGCTTATGAGTCAAAGGAACTATCTTTCCACCGACCTTAGCCCCTCGACAGGTATGGCCCACTTCAGTATGAATACGGTACGCAAAGTCCAATGGTGTAGCACCGACCGCTAAATCTACCACATGACCATCTTTGGTAAATAGATAAATACGGTCTGCTTCAACCGCTGCCTGCCACTGATCAGGTAGACCTTCAATATCGCCAAGCTCTTCTTGCCATTCTAAAACTTGTCGTAACCAGGCCAGTTTTTCTTCATAGCTGTCTCGATTAGAACCTAAATCCGTTCCTTTATAACGCCAGTGTGCACACACACCAAGTTCAGCCTCTTCATGCATATCATGTGTGCGTATTTGCACTTCCAGGGTTTTACCTTCAGGGCCAATCACTGCAGTGTGAAGGGATCGATAGCCATTTTCCTTAGGCGTTGCAATATAGTCATCAAACTCCCGGGGAATATGCCGCCACAGAGAGTGGACAACACCAAGGGTTGCGTAGCAATCTCGAACATGAGGAACCAAAACACGAACTGCCCGAACATCATAGACATCTCTAAAATCAATGCCTTTACGGCGCATCTTGCGCCAAATACTGTAAATATGTTTGGCCCGACCGTTAACCTCTGCCTTAATACTCATTTCAGACAGTGACGATCGAAGTTGACCTACGACGTTTTTTATATAGTTTTCTCGGTCGATTCGTTTTTCATCAAGCAGCCGAGCTATTTTTTTGTAGTCCTGGGGTTTCAGGTAACGAAAGGATAAATCTTCCAGTTCCCACTTGATATAACCAATGCCTAAACGGTGAGCGAGAGGGGCATAAATGTTAAAAACTTCTTGAGCGACCTTACGCTTTTTGTCCTTAGTGGCCTGCTTCACTGCACGAATAGCACAAGTTCTCTCTGCAAGCTTAATGAGTGCTACACGCACATCATCAATAATTGACACCAGCATTTTTCGGACTTTTTCAAGCTGGCCCAGCCGATCCCCCAATACCGCACCACCACTCCGGGGCTGAACAGCCATAATGGCCGCCATGCCAAGTACACCCTCAATTAATTTGGCAACCCTTTTACCACACTCTTTTTCTACATAATCCAGTGTGAGCTTTTCCTCTCTCACACCTCGATACAGCACCGCAGCTATTAGCGTTTCCTGGTCAAGCTTCAAACCTGCTAAAATTTCAGCCATCTCCAGGCCAGTAATAAAACTACTGCTGCCTTCCCAACTATGATGACTGTCTTGGCTTTCTCTTTCTGCACGCTGACTTATTTCACACGCCTTGCGCAAGGCTGTATCATCTTCAGCGGCAACCTCTGCTTGAATACGTTGCAACCATGCATCCAAATCAACTGTGCCATCAGAGTGGACAGGATGTTCTTCTCTAACCTTAACCATATTCGCCTTGTGGTTTTACGGGTTATTGTTTGGAATCGTTCTTATCATTTTTACATTAAGGACCTGTTTACAACACCAAATACACTAAAACGCAGGCCCCAAAAATACGATTTACCCACCTCAACAGCAGCCAGTATGAGCAGTTATCGGGTAAACAACGCCATTGTTTCTATATGGGCTGTGTGTGGAAACATATCAAGTACCCCCAACTGTAGGAGCTTATAACCATGCTTTACCAGCACAGCAGTATCCCTCGCGAGGGTTGCTGGGTTACAGGAAATATAGACCACCCGCTGTGATTTTAATTCTGCTATTTGATTAACCACCTCTAGAGCCCCTGCACGAGGAGGATCTAACAAAATCCCAGAAAACTCCTTTCCTTTTAAGCTACGAGGCAAGGGCTTGGCTACAGATAAGTCAGCTTGATAGGTTGTAACATTAGTCACCCCATTAAGCTGGGCATTATGCAGGCAACGTTTAAGTGCAGACTTACTGACCTCAACCCCCGTAATATCAGCGCCAGAGTCCTTTGCTAAAGGCAGGGTAAAATTACCAATACCACAAAATAAATCGAGTAATGCCCCTCCAGCAAAGGGCTGCAACCAGTCAATAGCTTGCTTGACCATTGCCTCATTAATATATGGGTTTGCTTGAATAAAGTCTGTTGGTAAGAAATTTAATCTAATTTCCTCGTTATACAACGAATAAAATAATGTCTCTGGTTGCTCTGCACGAAGAGGGACAAGCTCATGGTCAGGGCCATAATTCAACCAAACACACACATTATGCTGAGTTGCCCAATGCTCAAGCTGCTGTAAATCCGTTTCAGGTAAAGGCTTAACCAGCCTTAACGCTATCCCCAACGTAGTGTTCCCTTGAGCCATATCAATATGGCCAATACTGTGCTTACCCTTCAGGCTTGATAACCTATCTTGAAGCGGACCAAGTAGTTGCCGCAGTTGAGGTACCAATGTCAAACATTGGGTGACTTCGACAATTTGTTCAGACTGTGAACTACGAAAACCTAAATGTAACTGCCCCTTCACCACTCGACAGGCAAGCCTTGCTCGGTGTCTATATCCCCAAGGTTGACTACCAATCACTGGCGCTACTGTTTTAACCTCAGTCTTCGCGATACGTTGAATTTGCTCGATGACTGCCTGCTGCTTCCAAAGCAGCTGCTGCTCTGCCTCCACAAACTGCCAATGACAACCTCCACAGCTAGCAAAGTGCTGACATTCAGGTGAAATACGGGCTGGTGCAGGCTCTATTAATGTGGTTACACTTGCCTCAAAAAATCGTGCTCGGCTTGATGTAATGTCCACCTTAACCAATTCACTGGGCAATGCCCCATTAATAAAAACAGGTTTATTCTGCCAGTAGGCAATACCACGGCCATCATGAGAAAGCTTTTCTACACGGAGTGCAGGTACTAAAAGTAAAGACTTTGATTGCTGGCGAGCTGAACGAGACGAATAAAACTGGACAGAGGTGCGTTTTTTCATGAGTGAGTAAGCTTAAAAAGCAGCTATTCCCAATACAATTATCATCACTACCCGCACTGAGAAGATATTACAAGGTATATGTGCAGCAACTGCTGTATTCTCACACCACCATAAAAGGGAAGAGCTCTAATCATCGCGGCCTGGTCTAGCACTTAACATTATTCTTAATGCAAACACTATCTATGCTATTAGCTGCATCATTATAAACTAAAATAGCTCTATGAGGCAGCCCTTCACTCATGGCCCCGTACACCTTGACTCGTCAATATACTTATACTTGAAACTCTCTTCTACTTTAGTTAAAGATACCTGTTGATAAATAACGATCCCCTCGATCACAAATAATCGCGACAATAGTTGCATTTTCTACTTCTGACGCAACACGTAAAGCCCCCACAACAGCACCACCAGACGATATACCACACAGTATTCCCTCTTGCTGAGCTAAACGTCGTGTCATACTTTCTGCATCTTGCTGAGCAATATCCAGTACTCGATCAACCCGAGAGGCATCAAAAATTTTGGGTAAATACGCTTCTGGCCATCGTCTAATGCCAGGAATGGCAGAGCCTTCTTCAGGCTGCAAGCCAACAATTTCTATCGCTGGATTTTTTGTTTTAAGGTACTTTGAAGTACCCATTATTGTACCTGTTGTTCCCATAGCACTGACAAAATGGGTTATTCGTCCTTGGGTCTGCTGCCAGATCTCAGGACCTGTTCCCTGAAAATGGGCAAGTGGATTATCTTCATTGGCAAACTGGTCCAATACCACGCCTTTTCCTTCTTTTTTCATTTGCTCAGCTAAATCCCTGGCCCCTTCCATACCAGCCTCTTTGCTAACCAGAACAATCTCTGCGCCATAAGCAACCATTGCTGCACGCCGCTCAGCGGTCATATTTTCTGGCATTATTAACACCATGCGGTAACCTTTGATCGCTGCGGCCATGGCCAGTGCAATACCTGTATTGCCGCTCGTGGCTTCAATCAATGTATCACCAGGACGCACAAAGCCACGCTGCTCAGCCTCATTAATCATGCTCAATGCAGGTCTATCTTTGACTGAACCCGCAGGGTTTTGTCCTTCCATTTTCAATAAAATGGTGTTGTTATGACCTGCATTTAACCGTTGCAAGCGAATCAATGGCGTATTGCCAATCAACGAGTCAATGGTGGGATAGTCACTCTGCACAACCAAAAGTCCTTCTGATAACTAACACAGTTCTTCAGCTAAGCCGTTACAGCAACAAAGCCTAACCGACAATACTACAAATGGTACCCACCCAAGTCTTTAAATGTTAATACTGATTAACTATATGATTATTCTTCTAGGCTATTTAAAACACTATAGTTGGATCATTTTGATATATCTACCTTTTAAGCTATGGCAACACTTACCTCAAACCGGCTATCAAAAGTTATAAACTTGCACCCTTTTTAGAGTCATGGCTTAATCCACGCTCAATAACGCTATACTCCAATTGCGACCTAATCGTTGATCACCTATCACCTGTAAACTAATACACAGGCTTGGTAGATAAGCAGTGTGATCAAACATTGATCCCCAAAGGGTTATTTATGCTTCGTAATAAGGGCTTAAAAAGTAGAGTTTTCGCTTTAGCACTACTACCAACCATTACCATATCACTGGTATTAGGCGTCTTTTTTACGATTGCCCGTTTAAATGACCTAGATACCTTATTACTAGAGCGCAGCCAGGCCACGGTTGAACAACTTATTCCTATGAGCGAATATGGCTTACAGCTTGAAAATAACAAGCTGTTACAGCGCCTTGCCAGCTCGGCATTAGAAAAAAACGATGTTCGTTCAATTACACTTTACGCACACAATAAACAACCGGTGATTCATGCGGGACCAAGAATGCTCACACAGCACTTGTCCAACATGAAGCATCCTCCTAACAGCCAGCAAATTACGATTCAGAAAGATACAATACACATTGCGCTTCCAGTTTTTACTCGGCAGACTCATACGATTAATCAAGACTTGCGGAGCAATGCCCAACCCTCAAGTAAGCGCGTATTTTTAGGTTGGATTGAGGTCGAGTTTTCAAGAGCAAATACCGAGTTAAAAAAATATCAAACTATACTTGCCAGCACCTTGTTAATTATTTCTGGAATATTAATTAACTTATTTCTTGCCTTCCGTTTAGGGATTCATATTACGGAGCCATTACAAAAAATTATTAATGCCGTTGCTCATATTCGCGACGGCAATCTTGATACACGTATTAACTCCGAAACAGCTGGTGAACTCAAAACACTCGAGTCAGGCATAAATGCCATGGTTGCATCCTTGCAACGGGCGCATTTAGAAATGCAGCAAAACATTGAGCAGTCCACTAAAGACTTACAGGAAACGCTAGAAACTATTGAAATTCAAAACATCGAACTGGATATGGCTCGAAAAGAAGCCTTAGAAGCCAGCCGTATTAAATCAGAGTTTTTAGCTAATATGAGCCATGAAATTAGAACGCCACTAAATGGCATTATAGGCTTTACAAATTTATTACTTCGCTCCAAAGTGAATGAGCGTCAACGTGAGTATTTGTCGACTATACAAAAGTCTTCAGAAAACTTACTGGCTATTATTAATGACGTATTAGATTTCTCAAAAATTGAAGCAGGTAAACTTGAGCTAGAAAGCATTCCAATGAATTTGCGAGAAAGTATTGAAGAGGTATTAACCATTCTCGCCCCTGCTGCCCATGAAAAATCTCTTGAACTTGTCCCCTTAATTTATTCTGATACACCCACTCAGCTTATCGGTGACCCACTTCGCTTAAAACAAATTCTCACCAACCTTGTCAGTAATGCGATTAAATTTACCAATGATGGCTCTATTGTTATTCGTGCCATGTTAGAAGATGAAAAAGATAACAAAGTAACCATAAAAATCAGTGTAACTGACACCGGTATAGGTCTATCCAAAGAACAGCAAAATGAGCTTTTTAAAGCATTTTCTCAAGCCGATACCTCAACTACAAGAAATATTGGTGGAACTGGATTAGGGTTAGTTATATCCAAACATCTCGCACAAAAAATGCAAGGCGAAGTGGGCGTTGAAAGTGAACTAGGTAAAGGCTCCTCTTTCTGGTTTACAATCACAGTGCCCATTGCCAATGAGCCAGCAATTAAAGAGCATTTTCCTGCCTTGTCTGGTAGCAGAATTATTATGTATGAGCATCATGAACTTGCAGCACAAGCAGTTATGCACCTGCTGCGTGATTTTGATCTGGATGTTACGCAATGTCATGACCCAAATGAATTAACGCAGCTTCTTGAACAAGCACGTTATGATCGCAATCCTTATGATATCGCATTAGTCAGTCATCACCCTTCATATACTGACTTAGATGTTATCCGGCAATTATTAAAAGCTACAGCAAACCGAAGTACACATTTAATTATTTTGGCTAATACCAATAAAGAAGCCTCCATTAATCGCTTATTGGAAAATAACAATAATGCTTTGTGTATCGTAAAACCATTATGCTATAACCGGTTATATCGTGCTTTATCCTATTTCATTGTAGAGCAACCTAACAGCTCTGGTAATCAGCACCAGCATGTTGCCAAACGAATTAACCAGGCTATTACTCGACAGCCACATATTTTGGCAGTCGATGATAATCCCGCTAATTTAAAATTAGTTTCAGCATTACTTGAAGACTTAGGAGCAAAAGTCACTGCTGTTGATTCTGGAACAAAAGCCATCATAAAAACAAAGCAATATCATTTTGACTTGATTTTTATGGATGTACAAATGCCCGGCATGGATGGACTTGAAACCACTAAACGTATCCGAGAACGCGAGCTTGGTGAGCGTCGAATTCCCATCATCGCCCTCACCGCACATGCTTTAGCCGAAGAAAAAAAGCAGCTTTTACTGGCAGGCATGGATGACTACATGACTAAGCCAATTAATGAAAATCAGCTGCAACATGTCATTAAAAAATGGACCGGGTTACATGTTGCACCACTAGAAAACAGTGATGAGCAAATAGCCTCGGCACACCATTCGGGTGATGATAGCTCTGGCATCGTCGATATGGCCCAAGGTATTAAGTTAGCCGGAGGCAAAGAAGATTTAGCTCAAGATATGCTGAATATGTTACTTGCAGGTTTAGAGCAAGATAGAAACGAGATTCGTGCACTTTATCGGGAAAAAAACTGGGATAAATTACTTGAACAGATTCATCGACTTCATGGTGCTACACGTTATTGTGGCGTTCCATTCCTTCGCCAAGCCTGCCATGATATGGAATCTATTTTAAAAGCTGCAGAAAACAATAAAGAAGAACGAAGGAAAGTTGCCAGTGCAATGGAAGAATTAATTGAACAAACAGAACAGTTATTACAGTGGAATAAACAACACCAGTCTACTTAAGAAGACTCTACCGACCCTGTAAATATTTCTGTGTATCCGCCCAGTTTTAAATCTAGGCTCATGGGGCTTCGTCACTCGATGGCCACATCTAAAAACCATTCGTATTGGGTATATTAAATAATAACTGAAAGCAGCGTACTTTTCGCTATCATGCACTCAATACAACAAATGCAACCACATAATCCTGCTCATCGGCAAGAGAAACATGACAGTGCTTGCCTCCCAGCTTTTCCATAGTGACTAATGCCTGTGCAGAAAAGTTTAAGGTAGGTGCTCCCAAATCATTATTGTTAACATGAATATGTTGCCACGAAACCCCCTGCGCTATACCCGTCCCTAATGCTTTAGCAGCAGCCTCTTTAACTGCAAATCGCTTGGCTAAAAAAGCCGTAGGTTTAGGGTGAGACTGATAACGTTGTAACTCAGTTGGAGTTAAAATACGTCGAGCAAAACGAGCGCCTAGGCGTTGTTCAACATCAGCAATACGCTCAATTTTTACAATATCAGTCCCTACCCCAATAATCATGCCTTTACATATCCTCGCGCTTGTAACATTAATTGTTTCATTTCCGTCACAGCACTTTTCAACCCTGTAAATAAAGCACGAGCAACAATACCATGCCCAATATTTAATTCGTTTATTTGAGGCAACGCCGCAATAATTTCAACATTTTGGTAGTTAAGGCCATGACCTGCATTAACAATTAAGCCCTTATCTGCCGCATATTTCGCCGCTTGCTTAATTCGTTCAAATTCCTGCTGTTGCACACCATTGCTAACAGCATCAGCATAAGCACCTGTATGCAATTCGATTACAGGCGCACCACATTCAATGGCTGCATCAATTTGCGCTATATCTGGATCAATAAACAACGAAACTTCACTTTGGTGGATACCAAGTCTCTGACAGGCCTGCTTCACCTGATCAAAATGCTTAACAACATCTAATCCACCTTCTGTTGTTAATTCTTGTCGTTTTTCTGGCACCAAACAAACATGCTCTGGCAAAACCTGTGCAGCAAAAGCTAACATTTCCTCGGTCACAGCCATTTCCAGGTTCATTCGTGTTTGCAAAACTTGTTTTAAGATAGCAATATCTCTTTCCTGAATATGACGTCGATCTTCCCTTAGATGCACAGTGATGCCATCAGCCCCTCCTTCCTCCGCCAGTAGTGCAGCCTGCACCGGATCAGGATAACGTGTACCTCTTGCCTGACGTATGGTGGCAATATGGTCAATATTTACGCCTAACTGTATTCGTTGAAATGGAATCACTGCTTTATTCCTTATTATTTACGCTTCACTGGAAACAGCGCTCGACTATTGAGTGGCTTATCACCTAATAACTCCCTTAAAGCTAATCTCATCAAACGCTTTGCAGATTGGCGTGTACTTTTCTGCAGATAATTATCCTCTGCAATAGCCAGCAACTCCCTGCCTGAAAAGCAACGATACGCTTGTTGAGACAACTCATTTTTTGTTGCTTTTATAAAGCCTAATTCTGGTACAAAACAATAAACCTTAGCAGGCTCAATAAAAGCATCACTTTCCGCTTCATATAACAGTGGTAAACCATACCCTAGAGCAATGAGTAACTGTTTTTCAAAACGTCGTAATACTATATCTAGTGTATTCTTGGCAATAGTAAGCGAACTCAAGGTCTGCGTATACAGCTGAAAAATATCAGTTGAAGTATCATGAGTGGGAAGTAAACGATACAGAAGTTCATTTAAGTAAAAAGCACAATAGAGGGTATCGCCATTTAACTCAAAAGGAGATGCATTGTTTTCCCACTGATAGCAACTTAAAAGTGTCTGTTGTTTTTTTAGCTGCAACCAATAGGAAACAAAGGGTTGTAAGGTCGGAAGTGTTTGACGTTTTTGTTTTTTTGAGGTTTTACAAATAACCTTTAAGCGTCCCTGCTCTTTAGTGAATAAATCAACCAAAGTGCTATTTTCCCTATAGGGACGCTGATGAAGCACATAGCCAGATACTAACTCAACCGTCATTTACTGCCTGAAGTCATCATACCCTAGACTGCGCAGCGCACGCTCGTCATCAGACCAGCCACCTTTGACTTTTACCCATAAATTGAGCATTACCTGGCTATCAAACAGTCGCTCCATATCTAGCCGTGCATCATGTCCAATAGACTTTAAGCGAGCACCTTTCGCACCAATGACAATGGCTTTTTGCCCATCTTTTTCAACAAGGATCAGGGCACTGATATGAAGCACTTTTCCGTCCTGTTTAAACTCTTCTATTTCAACAGTAATTTGATAAGGAATTTCATCACCCAACTGACGCATAACTTTTTCTCTCACAAGTTCTGCGGCAAGAAAACGTGAGCTACGATCAGTGAGCTGATCTTCCTCATAGAAGTGAATACTTTCTGGTAAGTGTGCGGCTACTGCTGCTTCCAGTTGCTCAATACTTGCCCCGGTTTTGGCCGACATTGGAATTAATTCTGCGCTAGGCATACGCTTAGCAAGTTCCTCAAGTAAAGGCAGCAGTTGCTCTTTATCAGTTACTTTATCCACTTTATTAATGGCAACAATAAGTGGGCATTTCATTCCTTGTAGTTGGTCAAGCACCATTTGATCTTCATCTGTCCAGCGGTTACGGTCAATCATGAAAATGACCACATCAACATCGTTAATAGCTGAACTTGCTGCTCGATTCATGTAACGATTGATCGCCTTCTTGCCACTTTTATGAAGTCCTGGCGTATCAACATAAATGGCTTGTACATCACCTGCTGTCTTTATTCCAATAATTTGATGACGCGTCGTTTGAGGCTTACGCGAGGTGATACTCAGCTTTTGTCCTAGAATACGGTTCATTAATGTCGATTTACCCACATTAGGTCGACCGACAATAGCCACAAATCCACACCGGCTACTTGTACTAGAATGATTGCTATCAACCATTAGCTTTGTCTACTCCTAAGTGTTCAAGCGCTTTTCGAGCCGCTTGCTGCTCAGCTCCACGGCGGCTGGAACCAATACCAATGGTTTTGTCTTGCAACATGGAAACATTACACTCGATGGTAAATGTCTGGGCATGTGCTTCACCTTCAATACTGATGACATCATACTGGGGTAAAGCTTCCTGACGTGACTGTAAGAACTCCTGCAGTCGTGTTTTAGGGTCTTTCTGGGTGTCTTCCAACGTCAGCTGGTCAAGTCGAGACTCAAACCACTGAAGTACACATTGTCTGCAAGCCTCCATCCCGCCATCCAGGTACATAGCACCGATAATGGCTTCTAAGGCATCAGCCAGGATAGACTCTCGGCGAAAACCGCCACTCTTAAGCTCTCCAGAACCTAACCTTAGGTAGTCCCCTAAGCCAAACTCCTTGGCAATTTCTGCCAAGGTTGCGCCACGCACTAAGCGTGCACGCAGCCGACTTAAATGCCCTTCCTTCGCTTCTTGAAAGCGACTAAAGAGCTCTTCAGCAATTACAAAGTTAACAATAGAGTCACCCAAAAACTCCAAACGCTCATTATTCTGACCTCCAAAACTGCGATGGGTTAATGCCAGTAATATGCGTGACGGGTCGTTAAAGTGATATCCGAGCTTTTTACAAAGTGGTGTTAATGACTTCTTCACTTAGTCTGCGTATTCCAATTATGTTCAAAGGTTAAAACAACATAAATATTTGCCAACAGGTGCTCACGCTTTTCATAGTTAATGACAACATTAACAACGCCACCTTGTCGCTTCACTTTAACAGCATCGTTAGGAATATCTCTAATACTGTTAACCTGAAATCCTCGGCTAATTAAATCTCTAATTTCACTAGGAGAAGCAGAACCTATATCTGGTCGGTCTAAATTCTTCAGCACCCTGCCAATAGACATATCATCCAGGTAGTGAGGCAGCATTTTAAGTGTACACAACACAGCAAAGCCCCCTACCACAAATACAAATAACCAGCCGGCTAGCGTCATTCCTTGTTGTTTATGCATTAGCTTCATAGCACCATCTCTTTTTCAATGATTGAACCAAAAATAGTTAATCTGTAAGGTCTATTACAAAAATAGACCCATTTCGCAAATTTTATGCTATGAGCACTAAACTTCTTTTAAAAAACTACTCGGGAGTCAACGCCATAAGACGAATGGCACCATATTATTCAATAGCACCATTATTTTTAAAGCTCGGCAACTGTCCCCAGCTAGGCCAGTGCATCCAAATATAAATAGCTTTACCTACAACATTAGCATCAGGCACAAACCCCCAGCTTCGGCTGTCATTACTGTTGTCGCGATTATCGCCCATCACAAAATAATGACCTTCAGGCACAGTCCACTCACCATCTAAACGCCTTAGTTGGATTTGCATCCCAACATTTTCTCGAATTTGATGCTTTACCCCCCCTAAATTTTCTTCTAACAGCTTATAGGGAATGTTTTGCTCATGAAGTTGAGCGATAAATTGCTCTTCAACTAGCTCACCATTAATAAACAGCTGTTTATCTTTATATTGAATCGTATCGCCAGGAAGACCCACTACCCGTTTGATAAAGTTAATCGTAGGGTTAGCAGGCTCTTTAAATACCATCACATCGCCACGTTGAGGGTCATTAACATTGACAACTTTGGTACCAATCACGGGTAGGCGTATTCCATAAGCATATTTATTCACCAATATGAAATCACCAATAGCCAATGTTGGTTTCATAGAGCCTGAAGGGATTTGAAAAGGCTCAAAAAGAAAGGAGCGAACTACCAGTACAATGAGTAGTATTGGAAAAATTGACTTTGCCGTTTCAAAAACAGCTGGTTCTTTGGTGATTTTTAAGACCACCTCATCATCGACATCACTGGTAGACGCTTTATATTGGTCAACCGCAAGACGACGACGAGGCGCTAATAAAAAATAATCACATGCAGCCAATACACCCGTCAGAAAAACTGCAATGACTAAAATAAGTGGAAAGTTAAAGTCCATAATTATTTCTCTACTTTTAGTACAGCAAGGAACGCATCCTGTGGTATTTCTACCCGCCCAACTTGCTTCATCCGTTTTTTACCTGCTTTTTGTTTTTCAAGCAGTTTACGTTTTCGGCTCACATCTCCGCCATAGCATTTTGCGGTTACATTTTTACGTAGTGCTTTAACTGTTTGACGAGCAATAATATGCCCTCCAATAGCCGCTTGAATGGCTACATCAAACATCTGCCGTGGAATTATTTCTTTCATTTTTTCTGTCAGGAGACGACCACGGTGCATAGCATGATCTTTATGAACAATAAGCGCTAAAGCATCAACTTTTTCACCATTGATCAAGATATCCAAACGGACCAAATTGGCCGCCTGAAAGCGCTCAAAACTGTAGTCTAGTGAAGCAAACCCACGACTTACTGACTTCAAGCGATCAAAAAAGTCCAGTACTACCTCACTCATGGGAAGCTCATAGCTCAATGACACTTGTCCTCCAACAAACTGCATATCCTTTTGCACACCCCGCTTCTCCACACAAAGAGAAATAACATTACCTAAATAATCTTGTGGTACGAGGATATTTGCTTGAACAATGGGTTCACGCATTTCATTGACGACAGAAGGGTCAGGTAACCGAGAAGGATTATCCACATAATGAACAGAGCCATCCTTGTGTTCTACTTCATAAATTACCGTTGGGGCTGTGGTGATGAGGTCCAGATTATACTCACGCTCTAGACGTTCCTGGATAATTTCCATATGGAGCATACCCAGAAAACCACAGCGAAAACCAAAGCCTAACGCATCTGAAGATTCAGGCTCATAAAACAAAGATGCATCATTAAGCGACAGCTTACCCAGTGCCTCACGGAATGATTCAAAATCATCTGAGCTAATAGGAAATAATCCAGCATAGACCTGGGGTTTAACCTTTTGGAAACCAGGCAATGCAGGAACATCCCCCCCAGAAGATAGCACCAAGGTGTCACCAACGGGGGCACCGTGAATATCCTTAATGCTTGCCACAACATAGCCTACTTCACCAGCACGAAGAACACCGGTTTCATGACGTTTTGGCGTAAAAATACCAACACCATCAACGACATGCACATCCCCAGTAGACTTAACTTTTACCTTATTGCCCTTATGTAAACTACCCTGAACAACACGGACTAAAGACACAACACCCAAGTAGTTATCAAACCAGGAGTCAATAATCAGGGCCTGTAACGGCTTATCATAGTCGCCTTCAGGAGGTGGTATTAATTGAATCAGGCGCTCTATAACATCTGAAACACCCAATCCACTTTTAGCACTACATTGCACTGCATCTGTCGCATCCAAGCCAATTATGTCTTCAATTTCTTGTGCAACACGCTCAGGTTCAGCCTGTGGTAAATCAATTTTATTGAGTACAGGCATCACCTCCAAACCTTGTTCTATCGCAGTGTAACAGTTTGCGACTGACTGTGCTTCAACACCCTGTGCGGCATCCACAACCAGCAATGCGCCTTCACATGCTGCAAGTGAACGAGAAACTTCATAGGAAAAGTCCACATGCCCTGGAGTATCAATAAAGTTTAGTTGGTATCTTTTCCCATCCAAGGCTTCATAGTTTAGGGTTACACTCTGCGCCTTAATGGTTATCCCACGCTCACGCTCAATATCCATGGAGTCTAACACTTGAGCGGCCATTTCACGATCAGACAAACCTCCACAGGTTTGAATAAAACGATCAGCCAGCGTGGACTTACCATGGTCAATATGGGCAATAATGGAAAAATTGCGAATATGGCTTAAATCACTCACGATACTTTGTGCCACCAATTGTCACTGATAAAAAAATGCTAGCCCTTATATTTACTTTCTTAAAGGGCTGCAACAGAACAGTATATCTACTTTGAAATCAAAGATTGACAGAAAGGCTGAATTCTAACGTATTTATTACCTTCCGGCTATGCTGACAGGGTTGAGGAGGAGCTAACCTGTCAGCCTTTTATCCTTACTACTTAGTTATCTGTAAGTTTAAATGTGATATAGCCTGGCTTGCCATGACGGACCAAACGCATAGGGATGGATTTATTTGCAGGTAATTTGTCCACCACATCATAAAAGCTTTCGGCGGAATCAACTTTCTCGTTATAGATATCAGTAATGAAGTCACCTGAGCGCAAACCAACATCACGACCAGGGCCTTCAAGTACCTTACTCACAACCACACCATGGGCCAGGTCATGCTGCTCTTTCTCATCAGCTGTCAGCGTTTTAACTGTAACCCCTAGTCGATTTGACAAAGCTTTAGGCGTGTTTTGCTTGCTATCAACAAGATGTCGTTTATCTGGAAGCTCACCAATCATGACTGAAAGCGTTTGTTTTTCTCCCTTACGAAGTATATCAACCTCAACTTGCTTACCTACTGGTGTCCGGCCAACAATATAAGGCAAATCCGATGATTCTTTAATCTCTTGACCACCAAACTGTAAAATAATGTCGCCACTCTCAAAACCTGCTTTTTCTGCAGGGCTATCTTCAAGAACCTCTGCCACAAGTGCACCCATCGGTTTTTCTAAGTCAAATGACTCAGCAAGTTCCTTGTTCATAGCCTGAATCATAACCCCTAGCCAGCCTCGCGAGACATACCCCTTCTCTTTGAGCTGCTTAACCACATCCATAGCAACATCCATGGGAATCGCAAAAGAAAGCCCCATAAACCCTCCAGATCGAGTATAAATCTGAGAGTTAATGCCAATCACCTCTCCATCTAAGTTCAGGAGTGGACCACCAGAGTTACCTGGGTTAATAGCAACATCCGTTTGAATAAATGGAACATAATTTTCACTAGGCAAGTTACGTCCTGTCGCGCTCACAATTCCTGCGGTTACAGATGCTTCAAAACCAAATGGCGAGCCAATTGCCACAACCCACTGGCCAGGTTTAATCACTGCTTGAGTATTTACTTTAACAACAGGTAAGTCTGAGGCCTCAATTTTAAGCAGTGCTAAATCTGATCGCTCATCAGCACCAATGACTTTTGCTTCAAGCTCTCTTCGGTCTCGCAACCTAACTATTATTTCGTCAGCCCCAGAAATAACGTGATTATTTGTTAATACATAACCATCTTGAGAAACAATAAAGCCTGAGCCTAGTGAGTGAGCAGGCGTTTTACTATCTTTACCAGGGGGGAATGGCTTTCCAAAAAAATCACGAAAAATATCAGGTAAATCTTGGTGAAACTCACGAAACTGGAGCTGCTGTCGCCTTTTAGGTTCCTGTCGTGTACTAATATTAACAACAGCAGGAGAGGTATTCTCGACTAGCTCGGTAAAGTCCGGATAAGATCCTGCACGAGCGGTGGAAAGTGTTATCACTGTTGATAAAACAAATAGCCAAAGAAAGCGAACAGTTAGTACAGTTCTCATAAGAAACCAAAACCCTTAAAATCTGTTTATTATTTATTCAATTTAGTGGTTTTAACTATTCAAGAAATTGCTTGAGCTGCTAGCTTCACACGTATTACTACAGGTAATGTTTTTTTCTGAACAAAATGCTTATGGCTATAGTCCCTCACCCCAACAAATGTCAGCAGTAATAAAGAAATCGCTACCCCTAAGCTTGCTAATTCATGTAACTGCCACCAATGACCTAAAAATAGTCCCAATAAAAGCGCACAGAGAGGCAGTAAGTAGACTAAAACTGAAGCATTAACTAGGGTATTTTCCTCGATACCAATGACTACCTCATCACCAACCTGTAAGGAGTAGTTATCACTAAGTGCTTTGATATAGGCATGTTGGCGATTGGGAATCAGCTTTTCCATAAGGTTATGTCCGCACCCTGATTTAGCCTGACATTTGCCGCATGTAGTTCGCCGAATGGTTTGGACCCACACTGCACCAGGCTCGACAGCCATTACATGTCCTTGTTCTTCTATCATATTAGCTGATATCTTTTCTCTGATTTAAAACGTTAAACTTTAGGTAATATTACTTTAACGCTTATTTAAAGCTGACTGCACTGAAACTGCAATTTTTTCAGCTGTTTTTTCAGGGACCTCACCGACAACAGTAACCAGATAAATGTTGTTGTTATCCTTTAACATTCGAGAAATAGCCGTCATTGCTCCTCGACGACTCAAGGCTTGTTGGGCAGCTGAACGCTCATCACCTTGCTCAACAAAAACAGAAAAGCCTGCCAGCCCATCTGAAAACATCAATGAGGCAATCGTCATACCATACCCTGAATGCTTACGCTCATCATGCCTCGATAGTTCAAAACCATCAGGTACCCAGGATACATGCCAGCTTTGCAGGGTATCACTTGGTTGACGGCTAACGCTCTGGGTTGAAATAACTTGTTCAACCGCATTTTCATCATTTAATGATGAAACCAGGCGCTCTTCTGCAATAGCCTCTCCAGTTTGAATGGAAGTAAACTGCAAACGTTCTAGTAGCTTGCCTTTGTTATCCAGTAGCACCGACTTTAATAAAAGTGCAGTATCCTGATCTAACCATAATCGATAACCATATCGATGCTGATCATTTGGCACGACATTAATCACAGTAGTCGACCGGTTTGCAATACGGCCGTGACCGTCTAACTCCAGCTTGTATAGCGAAGCAATTTTACTGAGGTTTTTTTGAAAAGCTTGAGCGAAAAGAATAGGTGTTCCTTGATGATCAAAACGGATTACTTCGTTTTTAGGGGTCACACATATTACTTTGTCCCCATAACGAATAACCTCTCGCGGCGGTCCATCTAAATACACCAACCGCTCACGAACCTGTCCATCTTGGTAAGCATGAGCGATAGACATAGTGGTCAATCCGCGACTATGTTCGTACACAAATTGACCTTCATAATTCAGCTGTTGAGTAGCGACAACCATAGCTTGCAGCCAATCCAGTGCTGTTCTTTTTTCAGTTGCAGCAGCACTAAAGCTCGCCAATAACATAGCCACCGTGAGAAGAGTTTGACCTAAGCCCAGACGAACCCGCATACGCATATTACTTTGTCTCAAACTCATGGACTCTGGCAAATGGTAAAATGCCTTGATTAGCACTCAATGAACTGTATTCAGCATGCTGCAACATATAAGACTGAAAGCGCGTCTGTGCAGCCATCTCAGCTAGTTGTTTCGCACGTAACGCTGCTTCATGCTGATCCACACGAAGTGGTACGCGGTATGTGGGTTGATCAGGATACCCTGCTAGCATAGGAGCTGCCTGCCCTGTCACCAGTGGTGACTCTCTAACAACTGGGGAGGCCGCCGACACAGGAATAGTGTTTGTTGTAGCTTCAGCTTGAGCAGTCAGCTCTGCTTCCAAATTATTATTTGCAGAACGATTCACTAAATTTGCACCTAACAGCACAGCCAGGGTAACTGTTGCAGCAACAGCTGCACCACCCGCAGGACGCAACCATCGCGACCAACCATGAGCTACTGATACAGCACCACCCAAAACAGTTTGATCACTCATGGCCGTTTCATAGGCAGGCTGGTGATGTTCATGCATTGGCTCTGCATCAATAGCCGTACTTATCGCTGCAGACAAGTCAATGTGTGAAAAGTCATGAGTCTCTTTCCGCATGACTTCACCCACTAACTGGTATCGAAACGCCTTTGCTCGTGTTTCATCATTATCATGAAGATGCTTCAATACCCGGTGCAACTCCAGCTCATTCGCCTCACCATCCATGATGGCTGATAATGACTCGTAATTACGATCATCACTGCTCATAGAGGCACCTCATTGCACTGGAAAACATCAAGATCTGCTCTCATTGCCACACCATCCGTTCCATATTAAAAATCAAACGCCGTATTATCAAAAATCATTTCTTATCACTGTTAAGTCTCAGCCAGCAGCGCTGGATAACAGAGGCTGCACCTGTTTATCAACAGCTTCTCTTGCTCTAAAAATTCTTGAGCGCACAGTACCTACTGGGCACTGCATAACTTCAGCAATCTCCTCATAACTTAACCCATCAAACTCTCGAAGGGTGAGCGCTGAGCGTAAGTCATCAGGCAGACCTGCAATGGCTTTATACACAACCTTTTCAATTTCATCACGAAGTAGACGGTTCTCAGGATTTTCAATTTCCTTTAAGGGGTTATGTCCCTCAAAATATTCAGCTTCTTCACTATCGACATCTGTATCAGGTGGACGTCGGCCTTTTGATACCAGGTAGTTTTTCGCTGTGTTAATCGCGATACGGTAGAGCCAGGTATAAAATGCACTTTCACCACGAAATTTATCTATAGCTCGATAAGCTTTAATAAACGCCTCTTGAGTAACATCGTATACTTCCTGATGGTCATGCACATAGCGGCTGACCAAGCCAAGAATCTTATGCTGGTACTTTAGAACCAGCAGATCAAAAGCACGCTTGTCCCCCCGTTGGACTCGATCGATTAATTGTTGATCAGAGTCTTGCGCACTTACCATACTCCCTCCGCTGTTCCCAAGAACAACAGAGCGTTCAGGCATTGCCGGGTGGTTAAGTTATGTTCTGTTGTGTAGACCATATGGATAAATAAAAGTTCTCAACAGTTAGCTTGAGGTTATTGGCGGAAATCACAAGATGTGATCATAAGTCAACATCCCATTTCGAAACGTTCAAAAGCAGCTCTAAGTAATGTAGCCAAACTCTTTGAATTCAGTTCACTGATGGTATATCAACTGGTCTGATTTCAATGAAAAAACGCTTATATGCGCTTTTTCGATAAAATAAAGCCACTTCCTTTAAGATCCAACTCAACACTACCAATAACAGTCTAGATGGAGTCACATACTTAAAATTGGTTCCCAATGACAATTATTCAATAGCGAACAAGTCACACTGCCAAACAAAATTAATCACAAATACTTGTGAGGCAGTCAGTCAGTTTAATTCTTCACTCAACATAAATCTCCTTGAGCAAAATCAAACCAGCCCATGATCTTCCATGCCAAGACTGCCTATTCGAGTAGGCATACTATATACTTCACCTCCTGCATGTTATGCGTAAAAAACCTGCAATCGTAAGTAAATGACGTTAGATTAACGCTAAAATTTAATTGGCGTCTGCAAAAATCAAGGATTCCTCATGCCTCACGCATATCGCTATGATGTACTTGTCATTGGTAGTGGCGCTGCAGGGTTAACCTTAGCGTTAAATCTTGCTGACCACGTTAAAGTTGCTGTACTGAGTAAAGCCGAGCTTGTTGCAGGCTCAACTTATTGGGCACAAGGTGGTGTTGCAGGTGTTATTGACAAAAGTGATACTATCGAAGCGCATGTCAGCGACACCCTGACCGCTGGGGCAGGACTGTGTAGCGAAGATGCTGTTCGGTTCACTATCGAACACAGCAAAGCAAGTATTGATTGGTTGATAAGCCAGGGTGTTCCTTTTACTAAAGCGCAAATGGCGGATGGCCACGAAGACTATCATCTAACCAAAGAAGGTGGCCATAGTCATCGTCGAGTGATCCATGCTGCCGATGCAACAGGCCAGGCAATTTCTCAAACACTTATTGAACGAGCCTTAGCCCACCCTAATATAGAAACATTATCAAACCGCCTAGCCGTTGACTTAATCACATCTGAGAAACTCGGCATACATCCAAACCGCTGTGTAGGTGCTTATGTCCTTAACCTGAAAACTGATGAAGTTGAAGTATTTCATGCCAATCATGTCGTGCTTGCTAGCGGTGGGGCTAGTAAAGTCTATCTGTATACGAGTAATGTCGATGGTGCAACAGGCGACGGTATAGCAATGGCCTGGCGGGCAGGGTGTCGAGTAGCCAATATGGAATTTAACCAATTTCACCCAACATGCCTGTTTCACCCACAAGCAAAGTCATTCCTGGTTACTGAAGCAATTAGAGGAGAGGGTGGATTACTCAAGCTTCCTGATGGCAGTCGCTTTATGGCTAAGTTTGATAAGCGGGAAGAGTTAGCACCAAGGGATATCGTCGCCAGAGCAATCGACCATGAAATGAAGCGACTAGGTATTGACTGTGTTTATTTAGATATCAGCCACAAGTCTAAAGAGTTCATCTTAAGTCACTTCCCCAATGTTTATCAGCGCTGCCTGAGTTACGGTATTGATATTACTCAAGCCCCCATACCTGTTGTACCTGCTGCACACTATACCTGTGGTGGGATTATGGTAGACACTGCAGGGCGTACAGATATTAGAAACCTCTATGCCATTGGTGAGTGTAGCTTTACTGGCCTGCATGGTGCTAACCGATTAGCCAGTAATTCATTATTAGAGTGCGTGGTTTATGCGCTGGCTAGTGCTGAAGATATCAAGAAGCGTTTATCTGTACCTCTCACCCCCGTAGATATTCCTGACTGGGATGAAAGCCAAGTTACTGACTCTGATGAAAATGTCATTATTGCGCACAACTGGGATGAGCTGCGGCGCTTTATGTGGGACTATGTTGGAATTGTAAGAACGACTAAACGGCTGATGCGAGCCAGACACCGCATCAATTTGCTGCATCAAGAAATTTACGAGTTTTACAGTAACTATAAAATCAGCAATGACTTAATCGAACTACGCAACTTAACAGTGGTTGCAGACCTCATTATTTCGTCCGCGATGGCCCGAAAAGAAAGTCGGGGGCTTCACTATACGCTGGACTATCCAGACTCACTCAGCAAAATTGAAGATACCATTCTCTACCCAACCAACTACCATCCTTATGCGGACCGTGAACCCTCTAGCTAAGGAAAAGTCGAGGCCTTTTCTTCAGACGATGACCAGCGCAGCACAACACGGAGAGTGCGTAGCTGCTCTTGGTTAATAGCATCAGCCATAATAACAACAGGTAAAGGGCGAGCTTTACCACTAACGTTAAAATTCAGTACAACCAGCTTTGCCATTACCAACGTATCGAAGTGAAGTGCTGCCTCTAATAATGTGCAATCCCTAAGCAGCAGCAACCAGCCCGAGGGTGTCTGCTGAATCTGCACCACACTTTTAGCTGCTGTTCGCCATACATGAAACCTTAGTAACCACAAGCAAGACCCAGCCATCATTATTAACAGCGTTAAATCCAGCCACCATAGCCATGGTGAAATAGTTAAGCCTAGTGCAGCTAAACTATGACTAAAAATCATCCAAGCAGCCAGGCAGCGGGATGGCTTTAGAGAAATAAAAAGGAGACCATTAGCTTGATGCAGGGACATGGTTCAAAATCATCTCAACAATAATCGCCAGCTCCGGATCATCAGGCTGCTCTTTTTGCATAAACCAGCGAAAAAGGTCTGGATCCTCACAGTCAATCAGCTTCTTGTAACGAGCCTGGTTTTCCTCACTTAATAATGGAAAAGCTTCTTTAACAAAAGGCACTAAGAGTACATCTAATTCCAGCATACCGCGTCGGCTTCGCCAAAAAAGCCGATTATGTTCAGCCACTGATAACATCTTGATCCCTTACTCAAACATCACTTTCTACAGGTCTGCCCACAAGTCGAAGTATAGTGGGGCAATCATCTTGCACAAAATTGCTAAGCTGCTGTATTGTCGGTTACTTATTTCTATTCTTGCAAGTCAATTTGGTTAATTGGAATCTGGAAAAACACATGAGTACATCATGGTCTGAATTTTTAGAAGCTCAAGGGGCACAGTTTAATGATGATCAGGTTTTAGCTTTTCCACAACCGCCCCTTTCCTCGCAACCTACCCTCGTTGATTTAACGCCAATGGGTATTATTCATATCTCTGGAGAAGGCAGTGACAAGCTACTACAAGGTCAACTCACTTGCGACATAAATCAAGTAAGTGAATCACAAGCACAATTTGGAGCATACTGTACTCCCAAAGGCCGAATGATTGGTAACTTCTGGATATGGCGAGTTGATAATGACTTTCTGCTTTTTTTAAGTCGTAACGTCATTGAGCATTTTATTCAAACCCTTAGCAAATACGCTGTTTTTTATAAATGCAGTATCAGCAACCACAGTCAAAAGTGGGTTCAACTGGCGATCCTGGGTAATGAGGCAAATACAACGCTTAGCCAGACAGGACTGCCAACCGCAAATGATACATTACAAGTAACTACTCAAAATCAACTTCAAATAATCAGCCTACCAGGGCAGCAAGGCTATCTGATCAATTGCCCAATAGATCAAGCTGAGAATTACTGGCTCACCTTCAGTAAACACTGCTCACCTGCTGGCTATGGTTACTGGCAGCATTATTTAGTAGATCAAGGGATAGCTTGGATTAATCAGCAATTTCAAGAGAAATACATTCCTCAACAGTTCAATATGCAATTTATTGAGGGCATTAGCTTTAAAAAAGGCTGCTATACAGGACAGGAAATTGTTGCTCGCACCCAATACTTAGGCAAATTAAAAAGCCGCTTATATCACTTAAAGCTTCCAGATAATGCCACAGCTCTTCCTGGACAGCCATTATACTCACCTGCACATAACAGCTCAGTGGGTGAAATTATCAGTTTAAACCACCCTACCCACTCAACTGAAGCACTTGCTGTTCTCATGACGAAAGCAGTCAATAACGACAACGTATACCTTGATCAAGATTTATCAAAAAAAGTTCAGCTACTTAGCTTACCCTATACTATAACTAATGAAGGTTCTTGAGCTTAAAACCATTAATGACCGACAACTTTTGCGGGTGAGCCACCCGCCCGTTGTTACCCATAAATCAATCAAGAACAAGATTTCGTTGTTAAAAATAAGTTAAAGGAAGCAACATGGCTAATCTTGCTGAGCAGATTTTAAACGAGCTTACTGAGGCCATCGAAAATGAAGAGCTATTCATGCCTACGTTACCAGAGGTTGCTCTAAGAATTCGCGAAACAGCAGAGGACCCAGATGTAGATGTGCCCACACTGGCTAAAGTAGTCGGTAATGATGCCGCTATTTCGGCAAGGATAATTAAGGTTGTTAACTCACCCTTAATGCGCGCATCCAGAGAAATTGACAATATTAATATGGCTGTAAACCGGCTGGGTATTACCTATACCGCCAACTTAGCGACAGGGCTGGCCATGGAGCAAATGTTTCAGGCGACGTCAGATGTCGTAGATAAAATTCTTCGCAGTGTTTGGCAGCACAGCACCGAAGTTGCAGGCATCAGTCACGTCTTATGTCGACACTTTACTCGGCTAATGCCTGACCAGGCGACACTCGCAGGTTTATTGCATCAGATAGGCGTGCTCCCTATTCTGACCTATGTAGAAGAAAGAGGCTCAATACCCGACAGTATCAGCCTAAGCAGAGTTATTGAAGAAATTCATCCCAGGCTTGGTACACGCATTTTAAGAGCATGGGACTTCCCTGAAAATATTGCTGTCGTTCCCTCACAATACACTAATTTTAGCCGTGACTCTGATAAAGTTGATTATGTCGATATTGTCATGGTTGCCAATCTGCAAACCTTAGCAGGCTCAGGCCACCCATACACCAAATTGGACTGGACTCAAATAAAAGCCTTTGAAAAACTGGGTATAAATCCTGAAGATGAAGAAGGTGAAAGTGAAGACTTGACTGCCGAAATGGATGCCGCCATGTCGCTACTGCAATAATCAATCTGCATACGAAGCAAACATGGCAAAAGGCAACAAATGTTTTATAACGTAAGATTTATTGGCTGACCTCCTCTAACATCGTCAGCTTTTCGCCCAGCCAGTCGGCCGCCTCATCAAAATCAAAATTATCAATAAATCCTTCCAGCTGACTTAGTTCATTAGGCGCCAGCACTGTTGCAAAATCATGCTGATTGCGCTGGAACATAGCCATTACCTCGATATCACCCGATGCCAGTTGCAACTGAAGCTCCTTGAGGCAATGTAGAATTTCGTTAAACGGTAATAATGATGTTACTGTTTTCTCATCCTGAGGGGATTCCGGCTCCGGTAAAGCAGGCAAATCCAATAATCCCGGCTTTAACCTTTTTACACTTTCCAAAAAATTATCCCACAATGTCTCTGTCAAATTATCAGGCGTTTCACGTAATGCTTTTTCCAGTTCATGGGCAGTTCGTTGTAATTGAATGGCGCCAATATTACCTGCCACACCTTTTAATGTATGTACCTGATATAAAATTGTTTCCCAATCATCATTCGCATAAGCATGTTGAACAGTGCTTTCTGCATCATTCAACTGCCGAACAAAATCATGTAATAACTTAAGGTATAGCCGACGGTTGTTAACTAACCGGGACAAACCAATTTTAATATCAATGCCAGGCAGGGACTCAGGCAATATGACTTGATCAGCCTCTTGGTAAACCTCACCTTTGCCACTGCTGTGATGACTACCAAGCCAGTAACTCACCACTTGGGCCAATGCATCAGGGTCCAATGGTTTTGGCAAGTGATCATCCATCCCCGCAGCAATACAGCGCTCTTTATCCCCAGCCATGGCATGGGCTGTCATCGCGACAATAGGCAACTGCTGATACTCTGGATCATTGCGTAAGTAAGTTGTAGCCTGATAACCATCCATCTCTGGCATTTGAATATCCATAAATACCAAATCAAAGGTTTTTTGCTTAACCGCATTGATGGCTTCTAATCCATTTCCAGCAATCGTCACCGTCAACCCCATACCTTCTAACAGCTCTTTAGCCACTTGCTGATTGATATCATTATCTTCCACTAATAACACATTGCCTGAGCGCTGCAATGTCGCATTCTCTGGGGTTAAACTTCGCTGACGAGGATGGGTTTGCAGTTTTCCTTTACCAAAGGTTCGTAAAATAGTTTCTAATAATACCGAAGGGCTAACCGGCTTGATCAAAAAGGCATCAACTGTTTCCTGTGCCTGGCGCATTACCTCCTCACGACCATAAGCTGTCACCATAATAATGACAGGCGTATGCACAAGCTGTTGCATTTGTTTAATATGATACGAAGCATCAATGCCATCAGTATCAGGCATCCGCCAATCCATTAACACCAGTTCAAAGCAGTCACCTGCTTGACTATTAGCTTCAGCAAGACGTTCATAGGCTTCCTCTGCACAAGACACAACTTCAGCACGCATCGAAATTGATTGGAGCAAATCAGTCAACACCGTTTGTGAGGCTTTATTGTCATCAACCACCAAAACCCGCATGTCTTTTAATTCATCACTCATTAGCGCCAATTTATTATTAAACTGCTGCTGACCGAGGCGAACCGTAAAATAAAACTCACTGCCTTTTCCTAGCTCACTTTTAACCCAAATAGAACCTTGCATCATGCTGACAAGTTTTTTACAAATGGCCAGTCCTAGTCCAGTCCCTCCAAACTTGCGAGTGGTTGAGCTATCTACTTGGGAAAAAGAGTCAAATAAATGCGCCAGATGATCACTACTGATACCTATCCCAGTATCTTTAACTAAAAACTCAAGCTGAACATGATCCTGCTCCCAGTCCACCAACTTAACATATACTGAAACTGAGCCTTTATTAGTAAATTTGATGGCATTATGAGTTAGGTTAATCAGAATTTGTCCTAAGCGTAATGGATCACCCTCCAAGTGTCGTGGAACGTTATCGGCAATGTGATAATGAACTTCAATATTTTTTTCTTCTGCTTTCACCAGCATGATATTACTTAAGTTCTCAAACACTTCATCTAAATCAAAGCTGATGGATTCCATTTCCATTCTTCCTGCTTCAATTTTTGAAAAGTCGAGAATATCATTAATTATTCCGAGTAATGCATGAGAAGCGGACTTAATTTTACTAATATAATCAAACTGCTTTTCAGATAAATCCGTCTGTAATGCCAAGTGACTCATACCAATAATTGCATTCATGGGTGTTCGAATTTCATGGCTCATATTGGCTAGAAAATCACTTTTCGCGCGATTAGCTTGATCAGCAATTTCTTTTGCTTTATGCAAGTCTTCTTCCGCCTGTTTGCGATCCGTAATATTACGCCCAGACATAAACACATAGCCTTCCCCTTCGTACTCCATTAAGTTAGCGGTCACTTCAACAGGATACTCAGAGTTATCTTTACGCTTGCGTAATGTCTCAAAGGTAATCGCCTTTTCACGCTTTAATAATTTCCATAACCGATTCCAGGATTTTTGATCCACATTAGGGTCAATTTCCGCTAACGGTTTATTGATAAGTTCTGATAATGAATAATCTAATGAACGACATAATTCACTGTTGGCATAGCTTAAATGCCCCTGCTGGTTAACCCACTGAATTTCATCCGCAGAGTTATCCAGTGAAAAGTGAGCCAGTGATAACTCTCGCTGTCGACTTAACTCCTCACTGATGTCAACATGAGTACCTACTGCACGTAATGGTTTGCCCTCTTCATCCCTAAAGACCACCTTACCTTTGGTTCTGACATAACACACACTGCCATCTTTACGAAAACAGCGATAAACGCGCTCAAATGACTCATTGCAAGTAGCCAGCATATTACGCAGGAAATCAATCATATCCCCTTTATCATCTGGATGAATGAGTGCCTCCCATGCAGCTGGTGTGCCTGCAATCTCACCGGGCTCATAACCAAGCATTCGCGCATAACGAGGACTTAAATAGATAGTTTCTTCAGGAATATTCCAATCCCACAAACCATCTGTCGCAGCATCCATAGCCAATTGATAACGCTCTTCACTCACCCGTAATGCTTCTTCAGCATCTTTTTTGGCGCGACCAATAGCAATCAATTCCCCAACCCGCCGTAATAGCGCAACCTCATCATGATTCCAGTGTTTATTTGTCATCACTGTCGCTTGCGCGAAACAGCCAACAACTCGCCCAGATAAAAGCATTGGTACATGAATAACAGACCTGAGCTTTAACTCACTCAACAGCGACTTCATATCATGATCTTCAGCGCCTAACGTCCGTACACTGCTTTGCAAAGTACTTCCTTGTTTAGCCCGGTCAGCCAATAAAGGATACTTATCCACTAAGTAACTACGCTGAGAGGCTATAAATGCAGGCAGATCAGAGGCATACCATTCATGGGTCATCAATGCCTGCTGACCTCTAATAATTAATACATAGCCCCGATCAGCCCCCATAAACTCACCCACGACACGTAAGGTGTAGTTCACTGCCTCATCTAAATCACGATCCATAAACTGGCGGGTAATATTGCTTAACAAACGGTCCATCTGCGCACGCATACGCAATGCTTTTTCTGCTTTTTGTCGTTCCGCAATTTCTCGTGATAACCGCCAGTTCCAATAAATAATTAATAAAATGATGGCCAGTGTTATAACAACACCAATAATAAACTCTTTGTTTGGACGCCAAGGTTGTGTTTGAATAGAAATCCAGTGGCGTTTAATTTCGTCTTTTTCCCGAGGTGTTACGCCACTCAATACTTTATTTAAAATGGTATTAAATTTATCCCAGTGCTTATGGGTCGCCATACGGAAACGGTAGTTATAACCTGCCTCCGCAGCAATTCGTAAGTTGGTGATTTTGGTACGCTCAATTTCGTGACTCGCAGTCGCCATGTTTACAATCATGGCATCCAGAGGCCCTAAAGAGACCTGTTTAAAGCCATCAGCAAAATCTTTGACATTGACAAAATCAATATCTGGATACTGTTTTTTTATAAAATCTGTAACTGCAAACTCAGGTAAAGTAGCAACTTTTTTACCCGCGAGATCTTTAATGCTGTTAATACTGTCATCAGTATTGCGAGCAATAATAACCGTTTGTACTTCCCAGTACGGCTGCGTAAATGCAAAGCGTTTCGCCCGCTCTTCATTCCAGGCAATAACAGGCAGTAAGTCCACTTCTCGGTTACGTAACTTAGCAACCGCATCACTCCAGCTTGTTGAAGGGATATAGTTAAATGTTATGCCCAAACGTTTTTCGAGTATTTTGATATAGTCAGCTGCAACGCCTTGATAGTCACCGTTTTCATCAACCGTCTCAAAAGGAGGATATCCAGGGTCTCCCGTAAATGTAATCACCGGATGATTGTGCAGCCACTCTTTTTCTTCCTCAGATAACTCAAGGGGAGATACCTCATCAGAAAAAAAACGTAATTTGGGATCAACTAACCAACGTGCTTCCAGTTCAACGCGCTCTTGATGGTTAATTAAACTTAAACCATTATTAATTAATTTCAGTAAGTCTTTTCGACCTGTGAGCACCCCCGCATAAAACTTTTCTTTATATAAATTTTTTCCCCATTGCTTAACCTCGCCTAATAACCCCAGTCGATTCAGTAAAATATTGACTGAAATAGGCTCTGCAATAAAAGCACGTATTTCACCATCGAGCAGTGCCCGGATTAACTCTTCATTATTGTCATATTCTGTTAAATAGGCTTCTCTGATATTTTCCAGAACATACAAATACTGCGATGTTCCCTTTACCACCCCAATGCGAGACCCCGTCAGATCATCAAAGCTTTGCACTGGAATAGAGTCCGTTGCATAAAACAATGCAGAACTCATTTCATAAAAAGGTTGCGAAAAGTCCATCCATTCTTTTCGCATAGGTGTTTCTGATACACCTGAATGAATATCAGCTTCACCATCTTTAATGGCTTCCAATGTATCGTGCCACTCACTGGCCCTAAAACGCACTTGCTTCTTTGTCTTTTCAGACCAAAGCCGCCAAAAATCAACAAAAAAACCTGCAGGACGTCCTTTTGAATTAATAAACGATAAGGGTGGAAAGTCTGAGTCAATAGCGATAATCAATGCATCACTTGAATATGCACGGGTCTGCTCCAACCACTTTCCTTCCAGCACTTTACGATCAACCAAACTGATTTTTTGCATTCCATTACGAATAACTTCATCCAGCCCTGATTGAACTTCATTAACTGCAGCATACAACGTACGCTGAAATAAAGGTTGCTCAGACTGATAATTAAATTCCTGAAGAGCACCCCGTGCCGCCATTAAGTATCGAAGTAAAGGGCCCTCTCCCACAAATACTCGAATATCCCCACGTGTGGCCGCATCCAGTAATTGTCGATAGCTGTTATAAGTGACCACCGAAGCATTCGGTACATTCTCTTCAATATATTGCTCAGCTTCTTCCCCGCGAATTACACCTATTTTAAACCCAGCAAGATCTTCTAATTTTTTTATATCCAGTAAGCTTTTATGGTAAAAGAAGTAAACGCCACTTTTTGCCAATGGTGTGCTGTATTTCAGTCTCTTATACTCATCTCGTCGATACACCCCAGCCAATACATCCGCATGACCACGATTTACCATGGTTACTGCTACTTGCTCAGGCGCACCTAAAAACTTAACCTTAATGCCTGTCTGGTTGCTCCATTCACGCCAAATATCAATTAAATAACCCGCAGCTTTACCTTCATCATCACTAAATTGAAAGGGTTCTTGCCCTGTAGCGTAGGCAACAATCACTTGCTCAACAGGGGGCAATGACGCTGTTGAAGTATCAGATTCTTCAGAGCAAGCGTATGAGTTCCACAAGAGGATAAAACCAAACCAAATTGCAAATAGGCGCTTCATGGCGTAACCGTTAGACAGCGAGTCTTTTTATAATTGAATTTTATGGCAATAGCACAAGGTATTTTACCCCAAGAAGATGGGTATATACGCCATTATACTGACAGAACAGGCTAAGCCAATGTTAAAGTACTAACATTGGCTTAATGTTGGGGTGAAAAAGTTAACCTAGGGTGCTCCAAAGATATTTTCGTTTAGAGTACCCGTATTCTGCGCTCAACCAAACTACTCATCAATATGTCGTTGGTAAAGCTGCATGATGCTTGAAAAGTCACGTGCATGACTGCCTTGCGCAGAATGAATACTGTATAGATTCCGAGCCAATGCTCCCATGGGCGTGCGGCTTGTTTGGGAAAGTGCCATTTGCTCAGCCAGGCCAAGATCTTTCAGCATTAGCTCAACTCGAAATCCACCCTGATAATCATGGCTAGCGGGCGCTTCTGGCATTACTCCAGGATAGGGGTTATAACGTTGTAACACCCAGTTACCACCCGAGCTGTTATTCATAATATCAGCCAAGACCTGTGGATCTAGTCCCTGCTCAACACCAAGCTGCAATGCCTCAGCTGTTCCTGCCATAGTAATCGCCAGCAACATGTTGTTGCATATTTTGGCGACCTGACCTGCGCCATTGGCACCTGCATGAAAAATATTTTTACCCATAACCTGTAATATAGGCTTAGCCATGGACACAGCATCAGCTTCTCCACCCACGATAAAAGTGAGTGTGCCGGCTTGGGCACCCGCTGTTCCCCCTGAAACAGGTGCGTCCAGCATTCTTATACCTCTTTTTTTTGCTTCAGACGCAACTAGTCGTGCACTATCCGGATCAATCGTACTGGAATCAATCACTAAAGTTGAAGTATTAATACTATCCAGTAAATTACTCTCTAAATACAACTGCTTTACGTGCTCCCCTGCAGGCAGCATACTAATAACCACATCAGCATTTTCTACTGCCATATGCGCGGTATGTGCAGCCTCCGCTCCTTCTTTTACCAGTAAATCAACTGCATTTGGAATTAAATCATAGACACGAAGTCGGTGGCCTGCATTTATAAGGTTTTTGGCCATTGGGCAACCCATTTGCCCCAGCCCAATAAAACCAATGTCCATTTTTTATTTTCCTCTTATTTTTATTTATGAGTCGCTTTTTTAATTTTTATAGCGGTAATTTAAAGTCTGTTGTCATTTAGTCAATTAATTGCCAATTATTCCAGGCTATACCTTATGCCAGTGATGCTAACGGATGCTGATCTGTAGGCCATAACGATTCAAAGTGTGTCTCGACCCAGTCTTTGGGTACATCTAATACAGTCGTGTAACGCCATTTAGGATTGTTATCTTTATCTACTAACCGTGACCTAACACCTTCCACTAAATCACCATGTAAGCAACACTGAACCGACAACGTTAATTCCATTTGAAAAACTTCTGGTAATGACAAGTGCCTTCCACGTTTAATTTGTTCCCATACTAAGTAAGCGGTGGTTGGACATCCATGCAAAAAGCCTTTTATAGCTTTTTCCAGCCAACTATCTGTCGAGTCCCAACTGCCTGTCGACTCATAGTGTAGCCAGTCATGATAGATTTCGACCAAATTATCATGATCCATTAAACGTTGAATTTGCTTACTGTGCTGCTGTAAATTACTTTCAGGCAGTAACGTTTCAGCAGCTTTAGCAAAGCGCCGGAGAATTTTGCTCACAATAGCATGGTTGGCTTCTGGGTCTTTTTCCCAGTTTGACAGACGCAAGGCATCAATGACTTCTTGCTGCATACTGTGCTGTAAAAAACGATCAGCTAAACCCGCATAAAGGGCATCACCGGCATTTAGTGCACAACCTGTTATACCACAGAATAAGCCTGTCTTCCCTGGCATCCGATTGAGAAACCAGGAGCCTCCGACATCAGGATAAAGTCCAATTGCCATCTCTGGCATTGCCATTCGGGTGGTTTCTGTCACCACTCGATGACTGCCTCCCACCATTAAACCCAATCCACCGCCCATGACAATACCATGGCCCCATACCACAACAGGTTTAGAGTAAGTATGTATTAAATAATCCAGGCGGTACTCATGGGAAAAGAATTGCTCAGCCTCTTTTTGTCCTAGCTTAAGATCTTCACTTAATGCGGTAAACAACTGTCGTACATCACCACCAGCACAAAATGATTTATCCCCCTCGCCTTTTAGTATAATGCAAGCAATACGCTCATCATGCTGCCAAGCCAGTAACTGCTCATAAAGACAATCAATCATTGGCTGATTAATCGCATTTAAACTCGACGGCCGGTTAAGTGTTAACACTCCAATTTGCTGTCCACCCTCACAAGAAAGACAACTCACTACAATGGCATCACTCATATCATTCTCATCTTCACAATCTTATTTAATCTCCTACAACAACATCCTAGAGGGAGACTCACGCTTTTTTTCATGGCACTCCCTCCATTGCTGTAGACAGTTATTTATTTGTTTTGCCAGACAGCAGGACGCTTTTCTAAAAAGGCATTAACCCCTTCTTTTTGATCCGCCGTTTCAAATAATTCCAGGAAGGCTTCGCGCTCCATAGGAAGTACCGTGTGGAACGGTTGATGCTGTGCTGCAGAAATAAGTTCCTTACAGGCTTTCACGCTACAAGGGCTTTGTTGTGCCACTTGGCCAGCCAGTTTGAGAGCTAAAGAAACAACTTCCCCGCGTTTAACAACTTGCTCAACCAAACCAATTTTCAATGCTTGTTCAGCTGTAAGCCGCTCACCGCATAAAATCATTCGCTTAGCCCAGCCTTCTCCGACCAGCCAAGGTAAACGCTGCGTCCCGCCAGCAGAAGGTAATAGACCCACACTGGCTTCAGGTAGAGCAAGCTGCGCATGCTCTTCAGCGATACGGATATCACACGCTAGAGCACACTCAAGGCCACCGCCCATGGCATAGCCATTAATAGCAGCAATGGTTACTCCCCGATAAGCCGCCAGGGTTTCAAATGCCCGCCCAAATAAGCTGGCCATTTCCTGAGCTCTTCCCGTATTTCCATCAGCAAAAAGTTTTAAATCAGCCCCTGCAGAAAAAAACTTTTCACCTTCTCCCGTAATCACTACGGCATAAATTGAATCCACTTTATTTAAGGCATGCATTAATCGCTGCAGCGCAGCTAGATTTTCCTGATCCCATGTATGCGCAGGCGGATTATTCAATCTCACGAGCAAAGTATGCTCATGTTGTTCTAATTTGAGCTTATCCGTATCAACCAAGCTCAATAATTTTGCTAACTTCATTGCTAATCATCGACCTCTTTTACTGAAAATAAAAACTGTCAAAAAATTATTTTCTAAACTAATAAAAACAATTAACCAAACAGATGATGCGTATCTCCTTGCAGCAATTGACGAGAAATAATGACACGCATAATTTCGTTGGTACCTTCTAAAATTTGATGAACCCGAGCATCTCGAACATAACGCTCTAATGGATATTCTCTGATATAACCATACCCACCATGCAGTTGTAAGGCATCATTACAAATCGCAAAACATTCATCAGTGGCAAACTGCTTAGCCATTGCACAATAAAGAGTGGCATCTTTTGCTTTTTTATCTAAACGACTGGCAGCTAAGCGAACCATTTGCTGTGATGCAACAAGCCGTGTAGCCATATCCGCCAGTTTGAACTGTAATGCTTGAAATTGAGCCAAGGGCTTACCAAACTGAGAACGCTCATGCATATACTGTTGTGCATCTCTTAATGCAGCCTGGGCAACACCCACTGAGCAAGTGGCAATATTAACGCGCCCTCCATCCAGACCTTGCATAGCAATTTTAAAACCTTGGCCTTCATCTCCTAGCCGGTAATGAACTGGAACAGTGACATCACTGAAGGTAATGCTTCGGGTCGGCTGGCTGTTCCAACCCATTTTGCTCTCTTTTCGACCATAAGTAATACCTTGGCTATCCGCAGGTACTAAAAAGCTGGAAATACCTTTCGCACCTTCACCACCTGTTCGAGCCATAACCACTAAAACATCGGTTGCGCCCGCGCCCGAAATAAACACCTTACTGCCGTTTAGTACATAGTGATCGCCATTTTTTACTGCCGTAGTTTTCAGAGAAGCCGCATCAGAGCCAGCATTGGGTTCTGTTAAACAGTAGGAGCCTAATTTCTCGCCCGTTACCATCAAGGGGCACCACGCTTTACGAATTTCTTCCTGGGCATAGAGACTGATTATCCATGTCACCATATTATGTATGGTGAGATATGCTGTTGTTGATGTACATCCTTGGGCGAGCTGTTCAAAAATAATTGAAGCATCTAATCGTGATAGTCCCAGCCCACCCTCATCTTCGGCACAATAAATACCACAAAATCCAAGCTCACCAGCACGCTTGATAACATCTACAGGAAAGTGCTGTTTTTCATCCCATAAAGCAGCGTGAGGAGCAAACTCCCCCTCAGCAAAGGCCTTTGCTGTGCGTTGGAATGCTTGTTGCTCTTCAGTCAACTCAAAATCCATTGGGTACCTCCTTAATGGCTGACGCTTAAGGGTCCTCTAAAAAAAGTGCATTTCTAGGGATACCCTTAACAATGGATGTATTACAACGAGCTATTAATTAACGCATCTGAATTGTCATATTAGGTGTAGCCGCCATACCTGGGTCAAACCAGCGCGCCGTAATCGTTTTAGTTTCAGTGTAAAACCGCACAGCTTGTTTACCATACGCATGATGATCACCATAAAATGACTGCTTCCAGCCAGTAAACGAAAAGAAAGGTAGTGGTACTGGAATCGGCACATTAATGCCTACCTGTCCTACTTCAATGTAATGCTGAAAGTGTCGTGCAGATAAGCCTGATGAAGTAAAAATTGATGTGCCATTACCATAAGGGTTTTGATTAATAAGCTGAATAGCATCATCTAAAGAATTAACATGCATACAAAGCAACACTGGCCCAAATATTTCTTCTCGGTAAATCGTCATGTCAGCTGTTACTCCACTAAACAACGTGGGTCCAACCCAGTTACCATCAGGGTAATCAGCTACCCGGCAATCACTTCCATCTAAAAGGCACTGTGCACCTTCATGCTTACCCTGTGCAATCAAACCTAATACCCGCTCTTTTGCCTGGGGTGAGATTAGTGGGCCAAACCCTGCGGACTCATCGTTCCAAAAGCCTGGTTTTACTTTCGCCATCGCTTGTTGTAGATCAGTTATCCAGTCTGCACTCTCACCAACAAACACAGCAACACTAATCGCCATACAGCGTTGGCCTGCTGCCCCTACAGAAGAACCCACCAAATTACTGATCACTTGTGCTTTATCCGCATCAGGCATAACTACCATATGATTTTTTGCGCCTGCGAAAGCCTGTACCCGTTTCAAGTGAGAAGTACCTGTCCGGTAAATATACTGAGCAACAGGTACTGACCCAACAAAGGAAAGTGCTTTAATCAATGGATGTCGTAATAAATGGTCTACCTGTGCCTTTCGGCCATGGACAACTTGTAGCAGCCCTGGAGGAAACCCAGCCTCAGCAAATAGTTCAGCGATACGCATTGGCGTCATTGGATCTTGCTCAGAGGGTTTAAGCACAAACGCATTACCACAGGCAATTGCCATTGGGAACATCCACAAAGGAATCATTGCGGGAAAGTTAAAAGGGGTAATCCCGGCACATACGCCAAGAGGTTGCATATAACTGTAGGTATCAATACCTCCCGCAACATTTTCAGCAGTTTCACCCATTAATAAAGAAGGAATATTGCAAGCCTGTTCAACAACCTCAATACCACGCCATACGTCACCTTTCGCATCCGCAAAGGTTTTTCCTGTTTCTTGGCTCAGTATTTCTGCAAGCTCATCGTGATGACTTTTTAAAAGTTGCTGAAAAACCATCATCAACCGTGCACGTTCTGGTGGGGGTACATCTCGCCACTGGTAAAAAGCATTTTGTGCATCATTAATCGCTTGTTCCATTTCCGCATCAGTGGCTTCTGGGACCTTCGTTAAAACTTCTTGGGTCGCGGGATTGGTCACAGGGATTGACTGGTCTGACTGGCTTGCAACCGATTCATTATTGATAAAGAGAGGCAGGTTAGCTGAAGGCATGACAACACCTTTTTTCATTAATTATTGTTAGTGTTGATACTCAGAGACTACAGAGTACCCTGAAAAATCACTGATAAAGATGGCCAGTTGTACCATGCAATTGTTACAGTAAGGATGGACAATATTATTATGTGAATGGACTTTTATACTGTTGTGTCAATTGCAAGCTATGCCTTAACCTCAAACTGGCCACTCAGCCAAACCAGTGTTCGATGGATCATTCCTGATGCCACCATCAAGCAGCTCAGCACGCATCCCTTGAGCCAAGATTGCTTTCCCCTTGGCTATGGTCATTACCCTTCCGCCAGCTGTCACCAAATGGAAAGAAGCTCACCTGTCGATCATCTGATTATTTACTGCCATCAAGGTAGTGGCTGGTTACAAATCAACCAGCAAAATGTTCCAGTCGTTGCAGGTGATGTTTTACTATTACCGCGCAGTATTCCTCACGCCTATGGTGCTGATAAGGCCAATCCTTGGAGCATCTTCTGGGTTCATTTTGAAGGGAAAAAGAGTGATGTTTTTATGGACTACCTGCAAACAACGTTGCTTTCAGCTAAACCTAGTCCTCATCATCACTACTGTAAACCTTGTGGTTTATCTAGCTATTTACTTGCACAGTTTGATCAACTGTTAAGCGTTCAAGATAGTGGTCAGCAATGGCAACGTTATATCTACAGCACCAAACTTTTGCAGCAGTTACTCAGCTATCTCCCTATTCTTCAAACCAAGCCAAAAAGTCCTACAGGAATCAACCTGACGACATTACAACTTTATATGGAAAGAAACATTCACCGAGGACTTACCCTGAAAGCACTGGCACAGCAGGTGAATCTATCACCTTCACACTTTAGCCGACAATTCAAAGCCTTGACTGGTTATGCGCCCTTACATTATTTCAACCAGTTAAAGGTTCAACGGGCATGTTACCTATTAGATGTGAGTGACAAACCCATTGCTGCTGTAGCCCAGCATGTTGGCTTTAATGATGTGTATTATTTTTCCCGACTGTTTAAGCAGCACACAGGAATTGCACCCAGCCAATACCGTCAACTACAGCGTCAATCACTACAGCAAGAACAAACTACGCCTGTGCATAGGCCATCTGCTCCATCTGTATAGGCAGCTGCCAGTCTATTGGTGTCTTACCTTGCTGTTGCAAGTAGTGATTAGCCTGAGAAAAGTGCTTGCACCCCAAAAAGCCTCGGTGTGCTGAAAGTGGTGAAGGATGGACTGATTTCAACACTAAGTGCTTTGAAGTATCAATGTAGCTTCCTTTCTTTTGAGCATAAGCTCCCCAAAGCATGAACACGACACCTTCTCGAGACTGGTTAAGCACACTAATCGCATGATCAGTAAACTGTTCCCAGCCTCTTCCCTGATGTGCTGCAGCACGCCCCTGCTCAACGGTTAGCACACTGTTCAAAAGTAATACACCCTGCTTAGCCCAGCCTTCCAAACAGCCATGTTGTGGTGGTGTTATACCAAGATCTGCTTGCAACTCTTTATAAATATTGATCAGTGAAGGCGGGATTTTTACTTTAGGACGGACTGAAAAGCATAAGCCATGAGCTTGTCCAGGCCCATGATAGGGATCTTGTCCTAAAATAACGACTTTGACTTCTTCAAATGGTGTTAACGAAAAAGCTTGAAAATACTCACTACCTTTTGGATAAATCGTTTTACCCGCTTGCTTTTCAGCAACTAAAAAGGCTTTCAGTTGTTGCATATAAGCTTTGTTAAACTCACCACCTATTACTTTTTTCCAGGACGGTTCTAACTTTACTTCCGTCATTAATCACCTCAACTGAATCAACAAAGCTGCTATTATACGTTTATAATCAAAAAGGAATGAAGTATTGGGCTGTTTAGGTGAAAGCCTACTCACCCCCCCCACGACCTAAACCCACTAAAAAATGAAAGCTCAATAATAAATTCCAAGGATGAACGACACAAGAAAGCTAATGCAAGTTGTCGCTTTTAACTATGACGATCTTGGCTGTAAACAAATAAGGCAGTAAGAATTTGTATGGTTTCGTTGGATGTTATTGAAAAAGCCTTAACAAAGAAGTTAATTGAGTCACCTTTTAACTTTCCACAACTACCTTATCATACCCTTACGGTTAGACAGCTGGCAGCTAAAAGCAGCGTTCATTTAAATGAAATTGTTTTACTTATTGAGCAAGATAAAGGGCTTAGCCATCATCTGGAAAAGCTGGCCGACTCACCACTCTACCGACAACCTGTCCCCCCATATGATTTAAAAGGCGCGATTGTTCGCATTGGCATTAAGGCGACCAGTAATGTCATTCTCACCTACGTACTTAAAAATCTATTTCCTTGCCACTCGTATTTGGCCCGCAAATACCAAGGTGAAATCTGGCAACAAAGTCTAGTCTTTGCGGCGCTTAGCTCAATTTTAGCGAAACATGTAGGCTCTATTGATACAGATCGAGCACTACTCAGTGCATTATTGCAAGATGTAGGTAGCCTCTTTTTAGTCACGCAACTCGATGACTATCCAGACTGTATTAGCTCTCCCCAAAATGTACGCGCTATTTGTAACCAACTGAATCGGGTAGTAGGTTCCAAGTTGATAAACACTTGGCAACTGCCCAATGCCTTCAGTAATGTTATTAAAACTAAAGATTTATGGACTTTCTCAGTAAGTGAAAAATATAACTTAATTGATCATTCACTCATAGCGCGTTTTCTATTTCTATATCAGAACCCAAGGACTAAACCTACAACTGAGTTATCTTCATTGCCCAGTTTTCTTAAGTCTCCTTTTCAATACTGGCGTCACGCCGATGCCATGCGCATTTATGCAATGCTATATGAAGAAACCTTACAGCTTGTTGATATGCTTGGTGGCAATGCAAAAGGTATTCTAATACCGCCACCCCGCAGTGTACTGGGAAAGTAGTAGCACCACTTTCTAACCTTCCTGATGTCACTAACAACGCACTGCTCGCTGTTTTCGATCAACCAAGACACCAACATTATCCTTTTGTTTTTTATGGTGTAATAACAAAACACCTTGCACACACTGAGCAGAATAATCTGCTGGTATATGCGATAGCTTTGTCTCAGTCGACTCTGTGGATTGCTTGATTAAATTAAACTCAGCTAGATAAATTGAATCTTCTTCTGATGAGTGCCGTAAATATCCATTTTTGTCTAAGGTAATAACGGTAACGATAAGGGTTATTAATGCAACACCTATTAACTGCCAGGAATGATTTATTTTCACAAATAAACACCTCTTAATACTGCTCTTTTCTCTTGACAATATTTATAATTACTTACTGCGCAAATAATAGCACTGCTGTAAGCATTCCCTAAACCCAAAAAAATCTTACTTAATTAAAGCTCAACAAATAGCTCATTAATTTTCACCCATATCGCTACCACCACGAGCAGGTGCATGCGCCAAAATACGATCAGCTAAGCGTGAAAAAGGTAAGCTCTGCAACCAAACACTACCTGTACCAGATAAGGTGGCCAACACAATTCCTTCTCCACCAAACAGCATACTTTTTAAACCGCCACTTAGCTGAATGTCATAATCAATACCGTCAGAAAAAGCCACTAAACACCCTGTATCAACGCGCAGCGTTTCATCATTAAGCTCCTTACGAATAACGGCACCTCCAGCATGTATAAAGGCCATTCCATCACCTTCTAAACGCTGCAAAATAAACCCTTCTCCACCAAAAAAGCCAGCGCCTAAACGTTTATTAAAAGCAACACTGAGCTTTGTGCCTAGCGCAGCAGCTAAAAAAGCATCCTTTTGACATAGTAAACGCCCACCAATGGCTTTCATGTCCACAGGAATAATTGCGCCAGGATAAGGTGCTGCAAACGCCACTCGTCGCTTACCAACACCTTGGTTAGAAAAATGGGTCATAAACAGCGACTCTCCCGTTAGCATCCGCTTACCTGCACCGAATAATTTACCAATCATACCTTGGTTTGGGCTTGAGCCATCACCCATCTTGGTTTCAAACTCAATTCCCTGTTCCATATAATTCATAGCCCCAGCTTCAGCAATAACGGTTTCACCAGGATCTAACTCTATCTCTACCATTTGTAAATCATGGCCAATAATGTCGTAATCAACTTCATGGCAATTCATTAGGCTATCCTCTATATATAAAATAATTCATCTAAAATGCTCATTATCACCTCTGATATTACTACAGTATGACGAACAGAAAAAACATTTCACCTGAAGTGCACAATCATTATTTAAGTATAGGGGGAGAGAATTAAAAGGTTACTACTGAAGTAGACATCATATTTTTAGAGAAACTCTTTTTTAAATCATATGAAAATATAACTTTGTACGGAAAGATATCATTTACAAAAAAACTTCCCCAGAAATAGTTTTTACTTTTGCAAAAAAAACGGCACTACATTGTAGTACCGCCGAATAAAAATGACGCCAAAAAACAGCATCTACCGTTAATTTTCTGTATTATCAGGCAATTGTAAAATAAGCTGTAAATGGCGAGTAAGCTTGTGTTTAATCTGCTCTTGTGTAATGACTTCAGGATAGCCTAACAACGCGTCATACTCTAAACGTAAAATAACTGCTAACGTCAGGTAAGCATCTGTTTCAGGGTCAGATGTTTTAATTGCTTTAAAAAAGCGGGTTAAATCAACCAGCATGTTTTCCTGATGCAAACGCGCTAACTGACTTAAGCGTCCATCTCTTAGCGATTCAAACTGAAAAGCCTGCTCAGCTAATAAGTAGTCACGGTGCTGTTCGATTTGTTGCATTAAATACTGAACACCCAGATCAACCAAACGCATTTGGATAACACGTAAGTTATCACCTGAAGCAAGTTCATCGTTTAGCTGGGCAAATAAAACTTCTTCAGCGCCATTCCAAAAACGACGCATCGATTCTGCTCCAACTTCAACAAAATACGTAAAAGTATCAGCGATGAGGTCATTTATATCCTTAAAATAATAAGTTGTTGCAGAAAGAGGGACATCAGCCTCTTTAGCAACCGCACGATGCCTTACGCCTCTCACACCTTCTCGAATGACTAATCGCAATGACGCATCAAGAATTAAACGACGGCGTTGTTCACTGCCATTTCTCCGTGTTTTACGTCCTTGATAGACGATAGTGCTAGGGGCTTCCCTAGAAGATAAACTCATTGTTTTCATCTCAACCACTGCAGTTTTGTTGGTATCGGTTTTTTCTGTTTTAAGTTATTAACAGCTACATATTACCTAAAAGTGACTCGACGTTCCTCAAAAAAATAGTCACTATTGCATTAAGTCATGCTTTTTCACACAGGTAAGAAGTATATGAATGATTTTTAATCAATCATTAACAAGATGGGAACAATGACAGATTTTAACGCGTTAAAAAAATTGTTAGGAGGGGGATGCACCCTTAAAAAGGGTGCACAGTTCACATTTTATTTGTGACATTCTGGACGCATGTGCGGAAAAAGTAGTACGTCGCGAATAGATGGCGAATCTGTAAACAACATGACAAGGCGGTCAATACCAATACCTTCTCCTGCTGTTGGTGGTAACCCATATTCTAGTGCACGAATATAATCTTCGTCATAGAACATAGCTTCATCATCACCTGCTTCTTTCTCCGCAACTTGCGCTAGAAACCTTTCAGCCTGATCTTCAGGGTCATTTAACTCCGAAAATCCATTTGCAATTTCACGTCCACCTACAAAAAATTCAAAACGATCTGTCACAAAGGGATTATTATCATTTCGTCTCGCCAGAGGTGAAACTTCTGTAGGATACTCAGTGATAAATGTAGGCTGTTGCAAACGATGTTCAGCTGTTTTCTCAAAAATTTCCAGCTGAATTTTACCAAGACCATAATTATCTTTAACGACAATGCCCAGCTTTTCCGCAACCTGTTTTGCAGAGTCTCGATCAGCTAAATCAGCTGCAGAAATATCTTTATTAAAGTGAACAATTGCCCCTACTACAGTCATCCGTTGAAATGGTTGGCTAAAGTCATACTCTTCACCTTGATAACGTACTGTAGTATTACCCAGCACTTGCTGTGTAACTTCACGCAACATGTCTTCTGTTAAATCCATTAAATCATTATAGTCTGCATAGGCTTGGTAAAACTCAAGCATAGTAAATTCAGGATTATGACGTGTTGATAAGCCTTCATTGCGGAAATTACGATTAATTTCAAAAACCCGCTCAATCCCCCCAACAACCAAGCGCTTTAAATAAAGCTCTGGTGCAATACGTAAATACATATCAATATCTAACGCATTGTGGTGAGTGATAAAAGGTCTTGCTGTGGCACCACCAGGAATAACTTGTAACATGGGTGTTTCTACTTCCAGGTAATGTCTTTCCTGTAAGTAGTTGCGGATACAATCGATAACCTGAGACCTTACCTTAAACACTTCACGTGACTCTTGATTAACAATCAGGTCCACATAGCGCTGACGGTAACGAATCTCTTTATCTTCCAGACCTTTATGCTTATCAGGTAAGGGGCGCAATGCTTTCGTTAGCAACAGTGCACTTTGTATATCAACGTACAAATCACCTTTACCAGAACGCTGCAGTGTTCCCTCAACGCCAACAATATCGCCTAAATCCCAGCCTTTTATTTCATCCAGTTGCTCTTTAGCCAAAGCCTTACGGTTTACATAAAGCTGGATTCTGTCACTGACATCTTGAATGACAATAAACGCTCCACGGTTAAGCATGATCCGACCAACCACTTTAACCGTAATAGTTTGTTCTGCTAAGGCTTGTTTATCTAGGTCCTTATACTTTTTCTGTAAATCACCAGCAAAACTGTCACGACGAAAAGTATTGGGAAACGCATTGCGCTGTTTTCGTATTTCTGCCAATTTTTCTCGACGCTGAGCAATGAGTTTATTTTCATCTGATACTGTTACATCGGATTGCGTATCATCAGCCATGAGTGATTCCTGTAAATACCATAGAGGGAAATACCCCTCAAAAAGTTAACGACCTAAACAAACGAGAATAATTTTCATCTCGCCTATTAAAGCTTATCCTAAGATAGAAAATTACCAAGTTATGATCCTCAGTATGCTTATCTTAGGATAAGTTATTAATGTATTTTTCTCAGCCCTTTCTAAAATCTATAAGTTCTTCAGCCTTAAACCGAAAGTGCCATTTTTGAGTTTAAATACAAAGAGAATATATTTTATAAGCCCTGTTTTAAGCTTGCTTCAATAAACCGATCAATATCACCATCTAACACAGCATTACAGTTAGTGGTTTCAACACTTGTCCTTAAATCTTTAATGCGTGAAGCATCCAATACGTAAGAGCGTATCTGGCTACCCCAACCAATATCAGACTTACTATCTTCTAATGCCTGCTGTTCAGCTGTGCGCTTCTGCATCTCTAACTCATACAGTTTAGCTTTAAGCTGTTGCATGGCTTTGTCTTTGTTCTGATGCTGAGAGCGTTGGTTTTGACACTGAACAACGATGCCAGAAGGCATATGCGTAATACGAATAGCAGAGTCAGTGGTGTTAACATGCTGACCACCTGCTCCGCTGGAACGGTAGGTATCAATGCGTAAGTCTGCTGGGTTCACTTCAATTTCAATATCATCATCTATTTCAGGTGAAACAAATACTGAAGCAAATGAAGTATGCCTTCTGTTTCCAGAATCAAAAGGGGATTTGCGTACTAATCGGTGAACCCCTGTTTCTGTTCTCAACCAGCCAAAAGCATACTCACCGGAAAACTGAATTGTCGCACTTTTAATACCCGCTACATCACCCGCTGATACTTCAACAAGCTCAGTTTTAAAACCTTTACGTTCCCCCCAGCGCAAATACATTCTCAGTAACATATTCGCCCAGTCCTGAGCCTCTGTACCGCCAGAACCAGCCTGAATATCCAAGAACGCATTATTGGCATCCATACGACCAGCAAACATACGACGAAACTCTAACTGCTCAAGTTGAGCAGTGAGTCCTTCAAGCTCTTTTTCAACTTCAACAACTGTGTCTGCATCGTCTTCATCTACTGCCATCACCAACAAATCAGAGGCATCTGTTAAGCCCTGAGTAAGTGTATCAATGGTATTCACGACAGACTCTAATTGTGCACGCTCTTTACCTAACTGCTGGGCACGCTCAGGTTCATTCCATACATCAGGATCTTCTAGCTCGCGCTCTACTTCGACAAGTCGCTCTTGTTTATGAGCGTAGTCAAAGATACCCCCTAAGCACGTCAGTTCGTGCTTGTAAGTCCTTAATAGATTGTGTCAACGGATTAATTTCGATCATGCCGAACTCATATCTTCCAATGTTACTCTGATAAAGCAGGCTATTTTAACGTAAGCCTGATAGCGAAGGAAATGCGCAAACTACGAAAGATCACAGATCAATGCTGTTATGATCAGTTGCTTTCAATAGGCTCAAGATAATTAATCAACAGCTGTATATTTTGCTGTCCTTTATACTCATTCAGGTCAAGCTGATAAACCACCCGCACTTGTTGTACATTCAGGTTTGGCCAACACGAAAGGTCAACATTAAAAGCAATGCCATCTAAGTAACGCTCAGTTCCTGGCAGCATCAAAACCAGCTTTAAGTGCTTTTGCCCTACCAGCCGCTGCTGAATAATCAGAAACTCACCATAAAAGCTTGGCTCAGGAAAATGCTGCCCCCAAGGCCCTGCTTCTCTTAGTAGTGTCGCTGTTTGCAATGAAAAATCTTCAGGCTGAAGCAAACCATCAGTATGCAGCTCAGCTTCAAGCTCCGCTTCGGACAGCCACTGCCGCGCCACCGCATCAAATGCCTGTTTAAAATCAGGTAAATGTGCAGCAGGTAAACTCAGCCCTGCAGCCATCGCATGTCCACCAAACTTACTTAGTAACCCTGGCTGTTGGCTGGCAATAGCATCTAACGCATCACGAATATGAAAGCCAGGGATCGACCGGGCTGAACCTTTGATTTCATCACCATCAGCAGCTGCAAAGGCAATGACCGGTCGATGCAAACGGTCTTTAATGCGGGATGCTAAAATCCCAATCACTCCCTGATGCCAGTTTTCATCATATAAGCAAACACCAACAGGAAGGTCCTGGCTGTCATCCAGCTGAATCTTTTCCAAAACCGCTAAGGCCTGCTGCTGCATATCCGCCTCAATTTGCTTACGGTCCCTGTTAAGATCATCAAGCTGGAGAGCCATCTCTCGCGCCAGATAGGGATCATCTGTTAATAAGCACTCTATTCCCAAAGACATATCATCTAGCCGGCCAGCAGCATTTAAACGAGGTCCTAGCGCAAACCCCAAATCAGCCGCCGTCAAGCGATGAGGCTTTCGCCCTGAAACCTCAAGCAAGGCCATGATACCAGGCCGTGCTTTACCAGCACGCATCCGGCGTAAGCCCTGATATACCAACAGGCGGTTATTGGTATCCAAAGGCACGACATCGGCTACGGTTCCTAAAGCAACAATATCCAAATAATGTGCAAGATTAGGTTCAGGCCGACGATCGTTAAACCAACCTCGTGCTCTTAGTGCTGAACGAAGTGCCATTAACACATAAAAAATAACACCAACACCTGCCGTATTTTTTCCTGCAAAACGACAACCTGGCTGATTGGGGTTCACTATCGCATCAGCCATTGGCAATTCAGTGCCGGCTAAGTGGTGATCAGTAACAAGCACTTTGATGCCTGCTGCTTTTGCTGCCGCAACACCACTGATACTGGAAATACCGTTATCAACAGTGATAATAAGGTCAGGCGTATACTGTTGTGCTTCTTTAACAATTTCAGGGGACAACCCATACCCATAGGCAAAGCGATTAGGTACTAGATAGCTAACATTTGATGCCCCCATCGCTCTCAATAGCAATACAGCTAATGCTGTACTGGTTGCGCCATCAGCATCAAAGTCACCAATAATCAACATCCGACTTTGATTTTCTAGAGCTTCACAGAGAATATTGACCGCCTGGTCCAAGCCCTTTAGCGAAGTAAAGCTCATTAGCCCTTGCAATGAGCGTGGTAGCCCTGCATTTGAGTAGACACCTCTCGCTGCATAGATTCGCTGCAATATAGGCGGGATCTCGTGGCTAAAATTTAACTGTTGTGCATCGTAGTGACGGGAAATTATTTTTTTTTGCATGCTGATAAATAAGACCAGAGCAACCCTGAAATAGCCTCAATAGCTATCTCAGGGTAAAGTGAGATCAAGCAAATTAATTTAGCGGTCGGGCGTACTTAGCGACATAAGACTGGACATCAGCTAACTCGTTTTCAATGACAGTATAGCGCTCTTCCCGCTCATAAAGATCAGCCATTGACTCAGGTAGCTCCGGTGAAGATAAACCTGCTCGTACTACAGCTTCAGGAAACTTAACTGGATGTGCAGTAGCGAGTGTAATCATTGGTATCTGCTGATCACGCTGACATGTCATAGCTGCCCTGACACCAATGGCTGAGTGAGGATCCAGCTTATATTGACAGTTACGATATGCGTCACCAATTGTTTGACAGGTTTCTTCATCAGTTACACTGCAACTATCAAACAGCTGTCGTGTTAACTCCCAGCGCCAAGGATCAACAGTCAAAGTGCCCTGCTGCTGAAAGCTTGTCATCAACTGATCAATAGCCGCACCATCACGACCATACATGTCAAATAACAAACGCTCAAAGTTACTGGAAACCATGATATCCATACTTGGCGAAAGTGTTGGCGACAAGTCTTCTTTACTATATTGGTTGTTAGCCATAAAACGATGCAAAATATCATTGCGGTTGGTAGCGACTAAAAGCTGGCTGATGGGCAGCCCCATATTGCGCGCAACATAACCTGCATAAATATCACCAAAATTACCCGTGGGTACTGAAAAGGCCACGCTGCGCTGTGGTGCACCAACAGCAAGTGCCGCATAAAAATAATAGACGACTTGTGCCATTATCCGTGCCCAGTTAATCGAGTTAACGGCCACTAAACGGGCTTTACCCTGAAGAAAGTCCTGTTGTTGAAAGCAGGCTTTTACCATTGCCTGACAGTCATCAAAATTTCCTTGCACCGCTAAATTATGCACATTGTCAGCGACAACTGTTGTCATTTGACGGCGCTGGACTTCTGAAACTCGCTGATGTGGATGCAAAATAAAAATATCCACATTGTCACAGTGTCGACAACCTTCTATTGCAGCTGAACCTGTGTCTCCAGACGTTGCCCCAACAATCACCGCTTTTTCAGAGCGCCGAGCTAGCAAGTAATCCAGTAAACGTCCTAGTAGCTGCAAAGCAAAGTCTTTAAACGCTAAAGTTGGACCATGAAATAGTTCCAGCACCCACTGATTACTATCTAGCTGCGTAAGAGGAGCCACAGCTGAATGGTCAAATCCTTGATAAGTATCATGTAGGATTTGGCGCAAATCATTTTGAGGAATAGCTTCGCCAACAAACGGAGTTATAATTTTCTCAGCTAACTCTGCATAGGATAATCCACGCCAGGTAGCAATTTCTTCAAGTGTAAACTGAGGCCAATATTCTGGGACATATAATCCCCCATCACTTGCCAGCCCTGTTAACAATACATCTTCAAACCCCAGAGCAGGTGCCTGCCCTCTTGTGCTAATATACTTCACCTTAGTTATAACCCGCTGTTGTTAAGTTGAGATCCTAATTAGTTATTACAGTGCTCTAAATGGTCCATGCGAATCTTAACCACCTGCCCATTCACATCATCCAAAGCTTCAATTGCTGTAATTGCATTATTCACTGCACGCTCTTTGACTTTGTGCGTTAGCATAATAATGGCGGCAAACTGTTCACCCTCAAACACTTCTTTCTGAAGAAGAGCCTCAATATTGATTCCTTCTTCACTCAGGATACGTGTAATTTGCGTCATTACCCCAGGATGATCTGCTGCGCTCATTCGCAAATAAAAAGCTGTTTCTGTTTCATCCATTGGTAACACAGCAAGTTCATTTGAAACCGGACGCTGGTAACCTAAGGCAGGCATATGATGGGGAGAGTCAATCCCACGGGCAATATCGATAATATCAGCAATAACTGCTGACGCAGTTGGCTCAGCACCAGCCCCTGCGCCATAAAATAGTGTAGGTCCAACTGCATCGGTATCAACCAAGACAGCATTCATAACTCCATCGACATTAGCGAGCAGTCGTTTTTCAGGAATCAAAGTAGGATGAACTCTAAGCTCAATCCCCTCTTTTCGCGCACGGGCTATACCCAAATGCTTAATACGATAGCCTAGCTCATGGGCATACTGAATGTCTTCTGAAGTAATACCACTAATGCCTTCTGTGTAAGTTTGTTCAAACTGCAGGGGAATACCAAAAGCAATCGAAGCAAGGATGGTGAGTTTATGGGCAGCGTCGATGCCTTCAACATCAAATGTAGGATCAGCCTCAGCATAACCGAGTGCTTGTGCTTCACTCAAAACATCAGCAAAACTACTGCCCTTTTTTTCCATTGCAGTAAGAATAAAGTTACCCGTGCCATTGATAATACCCGCCACGGTATGAACCTTGTTGGCCGCTAAACCTTCTCGAAGAGCTTTAATAACAGGAATACCTCCTGCCACAGCGGCTTCAAATGCTACCTGAACCTTGTGTTTTTCAGCCTCAGCTAACAGCTCATTACCGTGGACTGCTATCAATGCTTTGTTTGCAGTGACCACATGCTTACCCGATACAATCGCACGAGAAACTAATGTTTTTGCAGTTTCACAGCCACCAATTAGCTCAACTAAAATATCAATCTCTGGGTTATCCGCTACTGCATACACATCATCAGTCACTGAGACACCTGAAGTATCACAGCCAGGATTTGGACGACGCATTGCGATTTGTGCAACTTCAATGGGTCTCCCCACTCGCTGAGCAATCAAATCCTTGTTACGCATTAAAACATTAAATGTACCACCACCCACGGTGCCCAGGCCACAGATACCTATTTTTATGGGTTTCAAACTCCACCCCCATTCACCCAATCAATTTAAAACGCTGAGACTCTTTGTACGAATAGAACCAAGTTGACTGTAAACTGCTTCAATAATCTTATCTTGGTAAACTCCAGCACAAACCTATCTAGCAAAAAGTAAAGTTGCTGTCATTAACAGCAAAAGGGAAATCATTTTACGCTGACCAGCGTCCAGTTCCTAGAGCTTAGCTGAAGTCTAAGAGGAAAACGAGAGGTCCCTGGTGAATAGTCGTTGGACTAACACCAGGAAAATAACCGAGGAAAACAATAAGCATGACTATTTTAGTCTATTGCTCAAGCGTAAAAGAAGTGAATTTACTCTACAACTAAAGCTACTTATTCACACCTAACATTTTAGCCAGCTGGTCAGCAGGACGATAACCTGGAATCAAGCTACCATCAGCCAAAAACAAAGCTGGAGTACCATTGACGCCCAGTTTAACACCTAGCTGAAACTCTTCCATTACTGGGTTATCGCAATTATCCGCCGTTACTTTTTCACCATTTTTGGCTTTAGTCATTGCTTGCTGGCGATCCTTAGAACACCACACTGCCTGCATTGTTGCAAATGCCGGAGACTGCTCACCTCCACGCGGAAAAGCCATATAGCGCACCTCAATTCCCATCTCATTTAACTGAGGTACTTCCTTATGCAGCTTTCGACAATATCCACAGTCAACATCTGTGAACACTGTGATATGTGCTTTTTTCTCACCCTTAGGTGAAAAAACAACCATTTTTTCTTCTGGAAAATCTTTTAGTAATTTGGCAACTTCTTTATTACGCTCTTTAGCCGTTAGATTAGTAACCTTTTTACCTTCTAACTTTAATAAGTCACCACGAAAAATATAGTTACCATCAGCACTACTATAAATGATTTGATTGCCTGCAAGGGTCACCGCATAAACGCCTTTCACAGGACTCTCTTCTACTTTTTCTACTTTGACATTCTTATCAAGGGCTTGAAGATTAGCTGTAATTTTTGCTTTTACGTCCTGTCCTGCAGCAGCCATGCTACTACCCAGTACTAGCGTCAAGCCAATCAGAGACTTACGAAACAACGTCATAGGGTTCCCCATATGATTTACTTGTGTTTATTTCATACTGAGAGAGGGAAATTCCTCATTTGGTTCCCTCCGTAGACCTGCAGTATATCACCCTCTTGGATGATATGCTTGATGTAGCTTTTGCAATCGTAATTTAGCGACATGGGTATAAATTTGCGTTGTAGATAAATCACTATGACCTAGCAGCATCTGAACAGCCCGCAAGTCAGCCCCATGATTTAACAGGTGCGTAGCAAACGCATGACGCAGTGTATGCGGTGATATGTCTCCTGCAATGTTAGCTTCGATGGCATATTTCTTTACCCTGTGCCAGAAGGTTTGTCGCGTCATCTGCTGCCCTCTAGCACTTGGGAAAACCGTGTTCACCTGTCCAACGACACAAAGTTGTTCACGAACTTCATTGAGATAGCGAGTCAACCAATAGTTTGCCTCCTCTCCCCACGGTATCAGTCGCTCTTTACCTCCCTTGCCTAAAACCCGTACAGCACCCAGCGACATTAAGAGCATGGGAAGCTCCAGCATGACTAATTCAGAGACTCGAAGTCCAGAGGCATACAGTAGCTCAAGCATCACCTTATCGCGAAAACCAATAGGCTCGCTTAAATCAGGTGCTTGCAATAATGCTTCAACCTCTTCTTCACTCAATACCCCTGGCAACTTCCTACCCAGCTTAGGCATTTTTAAGGCTTGAACAGGATCATCCTGGACTCGCCCATTAAGTATCATAAATTTAAAAAAAGCTCTTAATGAAGATAACAACCGAGCAGAAGAGCGAGCACTCATACCCTCTGCCGCCCGTAACGCCAGATAGTCCTGAATGAACACACGACTTACCGTTGTAAGCGACTGACTTTGCTGTTCGAGCCAGGCAGCAAAATGTGTAAGATCACTTTGGTAAGCTGCCCGACTGTTATCAGCTAACCCCCGCTCCAACCATAAAAACTGAATAAACTCGTTAATGAGCACTTGATGAGTAGCGTGGATGGATTTCATCAAACTGACCTGCAATAAAAAAAGTTTACCCTCTATTTTCTCAAGAAATGCAGTAAGAAAATAAGTCGACATGTAAAACATATACCCAGCGCTTCTATCACCTGGTTGAGTTTACAAAAAAATGAACAACGCTTATCATGTCGTCTATTAGCATTTGTTGACAAGAAAAAACCTAACATTTGAGGAAAATTGGAAGCACCTCAAGTCAAAAGCTAAAGCTATTACTTATAAACAATAAGGTATAAACCTTTATACCTGTGCTCACATCATTGGAGCTCAAAATATCATGGAGCGACAACTTTTACGTTATCACCTGCCAAAACGATTCTCAGCCAATAAACTTCAGCAGTTACTCAGCGCTAAGTATCAGATTTATCAGCATGTATTACCATCCCAGACTCTGATTTTTTATGATACCTTTGAGTGGCTTCTTTGGAAAAAAGGCTTAATTTGCTGGTATTTTCAGAATCAGCTGAGTTTACAATGGTTAGATTACTTTACATCACCTTACGACCTATACGCACTTGATAGCCTTGAGCTAACTTCCCCACCCGATATACTTCACTTGCCACCCTCTACTTTTGCTCACAGAGTCCAAAAAATCATTAAAGCACGAGCACTCACACCCACAGCAGAGGTTCTATTTACTTCGACACTTTTTGACTGTAAAGATAGCGAAGAAAAAACAAGGGTTAGGCTCCAGCTTGATATACTTCAACCACCATCACAAGCAAAACCTAAAGTAAAGTCTTTAATCGTACAGCCATTAAAAGGCTATACAGCAGATGCCAACTTTTGCCAACAACTACTAACACAAAATCAGTGCAATAAAACAAGTCAAACGTTGCTTGGTGAAATGGAAGCTGAGGGACTTATTCTTCCTAGTAGCTATTCCATTAAACCCTCGTTTAATCTCACACCAGAACTTTCTGTACATGATGTTATTGCAAAAGTTACTTCCCAGTTACTTACTCTTGCTCGACTAAATGAAGCAGGTATTGTTGATGATATAGATATCGAATTTTTACATGACTATCGGGTTGCTATTCGAAAAATTCGTTCGCTCATTACTTTATTAAAACATGCATTCACTGCCGAAAAATTTAACGAACTAAAAACATCTTTTGGAGAATTAGGTAAACAAACCAATATGCTCCGAGATCTAGATGTCTATCTCAACCATCAAGCTGACTTTGCTCAACTTTTGCCTGACAGTTTGCAAACGGGTCTTCATGTTCTATTTGCTGACTTTCAACAAGCACGTGCTCAAGAGCACAATAAAATTAAAAAGCACCTTAAAAGTCGTAATTATCTCAGGCAAATCAAACAACTTGAAACACAGTTTCAATCTTCAACGTCTTTATGCCATGGTCCCCTGGCAAATGAACCTATTCTAAAGGCCGCAAAAGACCGTATTTATCGCCAGTACCATGTTATCCGAAAAAAAAGCAGACGTATAACACCAGAGACGCCAGATGAACATATTCATGACATACGAATAGCCTGTAAAAAATTGCGCTACCTGCTAGAGTTTTTTGCTGATTTGTTTCCAACCAACGAAATCACAAAACTTGTAAGTGCTTTAAAAAAATTACAAGATCACTTAGGTCTCTTCAACGATTTATGTGTTCAACAAGAATTTCTTCAGGAGTATTATCATAAAGAGCTTAAAAAAGCTCGCCACCCCGCAGAAGAAAATTATCAGCTTTGCTTGTCAGTAGGTGGAGTAATCGCAGCACTTTATCAAAAACAATTACAAGTTAGAAAGAAAATAACAGACCACCTTTCACTATTTATTGACAAGGACGTTAGGCAGCAAATCAGCCACCGTTTTAGTACCGCTGAAGGAGAAATAACACATGAAGATACTTGCGAGTTACAGCATTAAAGGTGGCGTAGGTAAAACGGCTACATCCGTTAACCTGGCTCATTTAGCAGCGACTCAAGGTTATAGAACTTTATTATTTGATTTAGACCCTCAAGGTGCTTCCTCATTTTATTTTAGAGTACGCCCATCAGAAAAGTGCAAGTCTAAGTTTTTCTTCAGCAAAGAAAAAAAATTGCAAAAAAATATCAAGGCATCTGATTTCCCTTACTTAGATATTTTACCTGCAAAGCTATCGTTTCGTAACTTTGACATCATGTTAAATTACATGAAAAAATCAACTACTCGCTTACATAAGACTCTTTTAACACTAAAAAAAGAGTATGATCTTATCCTAATTGATTGCCCACCAAGCATTAGCTTACTGTCTGAAAATGTATTTAATGCTGCTGATAAAATTCTTATTCCGTTAATACCTACTACCCTATCTGAACGAACACTTCAACAACTGACAACCTTTTTCACAACCCATGGCTATCGCAACAAAAAGCTTATTCCATTCTTTTCAATGGTTCAGACCCAGAAAAAATTACATAAAGATGCAATGACCAGATTACGCAAACAATATCCACGCCTATTGGAAACCAGTATTCCTTTTTCAGCGGATATAGAAAAAATGGGAATTCATCGTGAACCAGTTACTGCCTTTGCAAAAGACACAGCTGGTGCGCAAGCCTTTAAAACATTATGGGAAGAAGTTGAAAGTGAACTGGCATGTTCGAAACAGAAGAAGAGAGCTTAACAGATCGTGACGGCAAAACAGTATCCATTGATAAAAAACCACCATAACAAAAAGCAGCCTTTAGGGCTGCTTTTTGTTGGTAAGTTGCACTAAGTAGAGGCTTAGGACAGCTTTTCCTTGATACGTGCAGCTTTACCAGAGCGCTGACGCAGGTAGTACAGCTTCGCTTTACGTACATCACCACGGCGCTTAACAGACACACTATCAATGATAGGGCTGTAGGTCTGAAAAACACGCTCAACACCAACGCCATTAGAAATTTTACGTACCGTAAAAGAAGAGTTTAAGCCACGGTTACGCTTAGCGATAACCACACCTTCAAACGCCTGCAGACGCTCACGGCTACCCTCTTTTACTTTAACCTGAACAACAACAGTGTCACCTTGCCCAAATGCAGGGACCTCTTTGTTCATTTGTTCAGCTTCAATCTGCTGAATAATTTTATTCTTGCTCATGATCTACTCCTAGATACAAACTTCCAACCCATTACTTGTTAATTGGATGTTTGTGGCTGTCTAGCATATTCGGTAAGAAAGTCATCCAATAACTGTTGTTCTTCTACAGTTAATGTCCGCGCTTTCAACAACTCTGGTCGTCGCAACCACGTACGCCCCAGAGCTTGTTTTAACCGCCACCGCTTAATTTCCTGATGATTACCACTTAATAGCACATCAGGTACGCTTAAACCGGCAATCTCTTCCGGACGCGTATAATGTGGACAGTCCAACAAACCATTGCTGAATGAGTCTTCAAGGGCGGAATCCTTGTGACCTAGGGTGCCCGGTACAAAGCGTGAAATGGTATCAATTAAGACCATAGCAGCTAATTCGCCACCACTCATCACATAATCACCAATCGACCATTCTTCATCGACCTCAGTGGTAATTATGCGCTCATCAATACCTTCATAGCGCCCAGCAACTAAAATCAGTCTTTGACTATCCGCCAAATAGCGAACGCCATCTTGATCCAACTTTCGCCCTTGAGGCGAAAGATAAACGACTTTAGCGCCAGGTCCTGCAGCATTCTTTGCCGCATGGATAGCATCACGCAGAGGTTGAACTTTCATCAACATGCCGGGACCACCGCCATATGGTCGGTCATCCACAGTTTGATGTTTATCATGGGTAAAATCTCTGGGGTTCCAGAAGCTGACTTCTATCCCACCATTTTTTACCGCTCTTCCCGTAACGCCATGTGCTGTAACAGCAGAAAACATTTCAGGAAAAAGGCTAACAACACCAAACCACACCTTTAAAACTCCGGATCCCAATCGATCCGCATTACACCTTGTGTGAGGTCGACACCACACACAACCTGCTTTTCCAAATATGGAATCAAGCGTTCACGCTGATCAACACTGCCTTCGCAAGGCTTAACAACAAGTACATCGTTAGAGCCTGTACTCAACAAATGATCAACTTTACCTAATAACAGAGGCTTAACACCGTCCTCACTGATGTCAGTGACTACACGCAAGCCTTCGAGCTGATGCCAGTAATACTCACCTTCACCAAGCTCAGGTAAAACTGTCTTAGGTACCAGGATTTCTGCACCACAATATTGGTGCGCCTGCTCCCGGTCATCACAGCCTACAAAGTGGGCAATTAGGCCTTTGCCTTGTCGCTGGCCACGGTCAACACGAACAGATAACTGCTGACCTTTGAGCTTTAGAGTCCATTCCGGGTAATTCAAAATATTGGTGATAGGATCAGTGTGAGAATAGATCTTTAACCAACCTTTGACACCAAATACTGAGGTCACTTTACCAATTACGATAAAAGATGACGATACACTGGACTGACTCACTAACAACTCCGCCTACACCTCACTTAATGGCCAGATTACGCCTTTGCAGCCTCTTTCAGCAATTGAGCTACACGGTCAGAAGTTTGTGCACCTTGGCTTAACCAGTAACTAGCACGTTCCTGATCAACCCTTAGACGCTCAGCTTGACCACGAGCAATTGGGTTAAAAATACCAATACGTTCAATAAACCGACCTTCACGAGACTTGCGAGAGTCAGTCACTGTTAAATGGTAAAAAGGGCGCTTCTTAGAACCGCCACGGGCTAAACGAATCGTTACCATTGGACTTCGCTTCCTAAATCAATGGCGTAGAACACCACTGGTTGATTCAACAATCCAGATCGAGCACAGTGCCCGAAAGGGCGCATATTCTACGGAATATCAAGAGGGATGGGAAGAGCTATTCTACTAATTTCTTCCAATCCCATTCACTGCTGACTAAACAACAGACTTTTTCATCAACTAAACCAGAGGTATAGAATCAGAAACTTTTTATGGTAAGCCACTAAAACATTAGGTTAGACCATTTGAATGTGCATAATTAATGCCGCGACTTACCTAATACTTACATGCCAGGGAATCGACCACCACCTGGAGGCATTCCTCCTCCCATGCCACCCTTCATTGCAGAGAGGCCACGCATAAGCTTTGTCATACCACCCTTCCCTGAGACTTTTTTCATCATTTTTTGCATTTGCTTATGCTGCTTTAGCAGTCGGTTAACATCTTGGATCTGTGTTCCAGAACCTGATGCAATACGGCGCTTCCGAGACCCATTGATAACATCAGGGTTTCTGCGCTCTGCAGGCGTCATTGAGTTTATGATCGCCTCCATTTGAATCAGGGGTTTTTCATTAATATTTTGGTTAGCGAGCTGTGGCATTTGCCCCATACCTGGCAGCTTGTCCAGCATATTGGTAATGCCACCCATGTTTTTCATCTGCAGGAGCTGATCACGAAAGTCTTCCAGGTCAAACCCTTTACCTTTCTTAAGTTTTTTCGCTAAACGATCTGCTTTTTGCTTATCAAGCTTTTGTTCGGCTTCTTCAATAAGCGAAAGAACATCACCCATACCCAGAATTCGAGAAGCAACCCGATCTGGATGGAAAGGTTCCAGTGCTTCAGTTTTTTCACCAACTCCCAAAAACTTAATTGGCTTACCGGTAATGTGTCGAACTGATAGAGCTGCACCACCCCGAGCATCACCATCAGCCTTAGTTAAAACAACGCCTGTTAGTGGTAATGCATCATTAAATGCTTTTGCGGTGTTTGCGGCATCTTGCCCTGTCATGGCATCGACAACAAACAACGTTTCAACAGGGTTAATGGCCGAGTGCAGCTCGCGAATCTCGTCCATCATGCTTTCATCAATGTGCAAACGACCTGCGGTGTCAACAATCACCACATCAAACTGCTTTTGCTTGGCAAACTGTATAGCCCCTTCTGCGATTGCAACCGGCTTTTGATCTGAGCTTGAAGGATAGAACTCAACAGTAACCTGCTCAGCAAGTGTTTCTAGCTGTTTTATCGCAGCGGGTCGGTAAATGTCAGCACTGGTGACTAGCACCTTTTTCTTTTTACGCTCTCTTAGGTGCTTGGCGAGTTTAGCAACCGTAGTGGTCTTACCTGCACCTTGCAGGCCCGCCATAAGTACTACCGCCGGGGGCTGCACCGACAGGTTTAACTCATCACAGGCTGAACCCATAATCTCAACAAGCTCAGACTGCACAATTTTGACAAACATCTGTCCAGGACTGAGGCTTTTCTGCACCTCTTGCCCAACCGCCCGTTGCTTAATTTTTTCAACAAAATCCTTAACAACAGGCAAAGCAACATCAGCTTCAAGCAAAGCCATGCGGACTTCACGCAGGGTCTCTTTAATGTTGTCTTCTGTTAACTTGGCTTTGCCAGTAACATTCCTTAGTGTCTGTGATAAGCGGTCGGTCAGATTTTCAAACATGAAGGCTACCTTAAACGATAATCCTCCCTGCCATGTCACAGACAAATCAGCGTGATATGTAACAATAGTGACTCTAGAGGGAGATTTTGAATGCTTTCTGCTGAATATAGGCTTAAGTTTAAGCGATTATACCGTATTATCTGTAGCGGCTGTCCAGTTTCACGACTATTTCATTTATCAATATTACTCAGTTAAGTCACTAAACAATACTTTCATCTGCTGTCTCAACATAATATGCTGGACGTCAAGCTTATGAAATGCACAGATCTTTTACCTTTAACCTTAGTACCATAAGCTGTTCAAATATAATAAACCACGTTAGCACAGGATTTTATGAACATCATTTTGCCAAGCCTTATTGCAGTATTGCTCTATGCGGCAGGATCTGTCTACCAGGGACGGGCCCTTGTTCAGGGCCACACTATTCATAAGCCACTTATTCAAGGCATTGCATTAAGTGCATCTATACTGCAAATGTTGAGTATTTACTTTGTACTTCACACTCAGCAGGGTATTGATCTTAGCTATGTAAACGTTGGCTCATTGATATCATGGTTAATCATTAATGTTGTACTACTAAGCAGTTTGCGCAAACCCGTTGAAAACTTATTTGTCATTTTATTTCCGATTGCCGCAACGACTATTTTGCTATCAGCCTTTCATCTTTCACCTACAGATATAAAAACCAACTTGTCAGCAGGCATGATCTTACATGTGCTATTTTCAGTTTTAGCATACAGTATTTTAACCATTGCATTTTGCCAGGCACTGCTCTTGGCCTATCAGGACTACCGACTTAAACATCGACATCCTACGGGAATCATTAGGCTATTCCCACCACTACAAACGATGGAAAGCCTGTTGTTTGAGTTTCTATGGGCAGGGCTACTGCTACTAAGCTGCTCACTTTTTAGTGGTTTCATTACACTAGACGACAGTTTTGTTCAGTCCCACAAGGCAAGTCTTTCTATTATCGCCTGGTTAGTGTTTGCTATTTTGCTGTGGGGACGGCATGCCCTCGGATGGCGAGGTATTACTGCTATACGCTGGACTATTTGTGGCTTTACCCTACTTGTACTCGCTTACTTTGGTAGCAAGCTCCTACTGGACCTAATCAAACAAGCTGGATAAACTTCACCACAATCGTCGGCTATTTTGGCGACAGATAAAGCACGTTTTGTATTACATGAGGTTATTTTTTCTTGGACGACGTACCCCTTAGTTTTTTACTGGGCTGTTTGGTTATTCTTATTCTACTGTCTGCGTTTTTCTCCAGCTCTGAAACGGGCATGATGGCACTTAATCGCTATCGACTCAGACACTTGGTTAAACAAAAAAATCGCTCCGCTATGCGTGCACAAGCACTCTTGGAACGACCCGATCGTTTAATCGGTGTGATTCTGATTGGCAATAACTTTGTTAACATTCTTGCTTCAGCAATTGCAACGGTGATTGCCATTCAACTTTGGGGAGAAGCAGGTATTGCCATTGCCACGGCTATTTTGACCCTGGTTATTCTGATTTTTGCAGAGGTCACCCCCAAGACACTTGCCGCACTTAGTCCAGAGCGAATTGCATTTCCTGCATCATGGATTCTCAAACCATTACTATGGTTGCTCTATCCTGCTGTATGGCTGATCAATGGTATTAGTAACGGGCTACTACGTTTATTTGGTGTGGATACTTCAGATATTCCTGAAGATCATCTAACAACCGAAGAACTTCGAACAATTGTTCATGAGTCAGCAGGAAGACTTCCACGGCGCCGTAAAGGTATGTTACTTGGGATTTTAGACCTGGAAAAAGTCACCGTTAATGACATCATGATTCCACGCCAGGATATTATTGGAATTGATCTAAGTGATGACCTTGCAGCCATCCTGCAGCAACTTCGATCCAGTCAACATACCCGTATGCCAGTCTACAAAGGGGACATTAATAATGTCGTAGGCATGCTACATATGCGTGATGCGTTACGTGTCTTGAGTCTTGCTGAACCCAGCAAAGATGCGCTACTACAAGAGTCGACTGAGGTATTATTTATTCCAGAAAATACCCCATTACATACACAGCTGTTTAATTTTCAGCAGGATAAAGAGCGGATTGGCCTGGTTGTTGACGAGTATGGTGACGTACAGGGATTAGCCACCTTAGAGGATATACTAGAGGAAATTGTAGGAGAATTTACCACAGGCTTACCAGACAGCGACCTCGACATTAATCCTCAGGGCGATGGTTCATATATTGTAGGAGGTCTAACCAGTATTCGAGATATAAATCGGACACTAGGTTGGAAGATGCCCAGCGAAGGCCCAAAAACACTTAACGGTCTTATCCTTGAGTTCTTAGAAGCAATTCCTGAGGCCAATGTGTGCCTTAAGATTGATACCTATAAAATCGAAATTTTACAAATTAAGGACAATATTATAAAGCGTGCACGCTTGATTAAAGGAAAAAGTCACTAGTTAGGCAGCTGCAAGCCGCTATGAAGAAAGTGCTCACGCCATTGTTGAAAAACACTGTGAGACGTGAGCCATAACGATTATTTAATGGTTAACACTAAAACGCTTATAGTGGGGCAGATTTAAATCAATATTAGTTTCAAATACAGTATTCAATAAATCCGCCAACACAATGGCAGTTAAGCCCCAAATTTTAAATTGTTGATACTGATAGCTAGGCAATACAAAGTCATGCCCCCCATAGTTAAGTCGATCCCATCCTAGGTTTTGTGACTTTAGAAAAAAAGCTAAAGGTACCCGAAAGCAGCACTCTAGTTCATCAGGACAAGGTATTAAGTTCGTCTTTGAGGGAATCAAACCCACGAAAGGTGTCACAGAAATACCAAAGCGAGATACAACAGAACGTAGCTGGCCAAGATACTCAACGGATTCAGGAATTATTCGAACTTCCTCATGACTTTCACGAAGTGCCGTTTGCCATAAGTTTTTATCTTGTGGCTCTCGTTTTCCCCCTGGAAATGCTACCTCACCACTATGAGAAGACAAATGATGTGCACGTTGAATTAAAATAATCTCAGGTGATACCGAGCTATTCGTTACTGCAATAAGGACACTCGCTTGGGGTAAGCTTATTTGGTTAATTGGGGGGCGATAATCTGCAAGTTGATGCTTAATCTGCCAAAGCATATCTGTCATCATGATTGTTAATCCAGTTTACACCCTTTTTTGGATGTCCTGAGGCTTATAAGTTTTTTTATACTCAACGTTAACTTTGTTGATTTTATACGTTTATGCATACCAGCACTTACTATAAAGCCTTATTAATTTTTATGTTTTTATAGTGTTTAGCTATTTAACTGTCGCACTTATTAACAACTCAAACACATGTTCATTTTTAGCCAAGCACATCACATTTCCTGCAAAAGCCACCCTCCTTTTATTATTTTCTAAGCAACTGATTTCCAGAGCTTTTTATAATACAAAGTCATTTTAACACTTCAAAAAATAGAACTGGCACACATATTGAGTGAGAACTAAGCAATATCATGTTGGTTTCGCCGTCAGTAGTATAAATATTAACCAACACGGATTATCTGACGGACTAGGGCAAAACCTAGGGATAGATAACAGTTTTATTGGATGTTTCAGGTGACCACATGAAAGTAAAACTTCCAGATTTTGACCACTTAATGAACTTAGCTCGAAATAAACCAGAAGATCTGGAAAAACTTAGAGATCAACTGATTGAGAATACTATCCAGTCTGCTCCCAAAAACTCTCAGCGCAGACTCAGAGGGATTCAATTCCAAGTCGATATGCAAATTCGAAAATCAAATAACCCTATGGCTGCCTGTATTGCAGTATCTGAACTCATGTACAAATCCCTGCAAGAACTTCAGTTATCTCTCAACGATCCTGATTCAATTCATGACCGAATCAACACTCCCCCCCCCACTTGCACACCTGCAGATGTGATTTGCATGAGTGAGAAACGAAACTTGAAACAACTTAAAGTATAGCTCTAGGGACCTGCCCTCTTCCCTCTCTTTCAGTTTACACAATTAGCAGTTTATACTCATAGCCTCAACATCAGGAGTTGAGGCTATGAACTATTGCAGCCACTGCGGTGGTGAAATAACAACTGCTATTCCCGAAGGTGACAATCGACTGCGCTATGTCTGTACTCAGTGCAGCACAATACATTACCAAAATCCGAAAATTGTTGCTGGCTGCTTGCCTGTTTACCAGAATCAAATCTTACTATGCCAGCGTGCTATTCATCCTCGAGCAGGTTATTGGACACTCCCAGCGGGCTTTATGGAGCTTAATGAAACCACCCAGCAAGCTGCAGCGCGAGAAACCTGGGAAGAAGCCTGTGCAACTGTCGAAATAGACAAGTTATATACTTTATTTAACCTGCCTCATATCAATCAGGTTTATTTAATTTTTCTTGCGCAGCTACCCCAACCCATATTTTCACCCGGGGAAGAAAGCTTATCAGCAGAACTCTTCACAGAAGAAACTATACCCTGGGATAATTTAGCTTTTCCAACGATTACTAAAACACTACAGTACTACTTTAGTGACTTGAAACAGCAACAGTTTACCTTTCGCACCATTGACATAGCCCCTCATGCCTCATATCAGCAGGTTAAGTAGTCAACTAACCTGTCAGTGCGATATCACTCAGCTGCCAGACATCAAATGCAGGCTCCTCATAAGGATGGCTTTCACGCAATGCTTTAATAGCAGTATGAATATGTGCATCATCACATACCATCTCTACACGATACTCCTCTACTTGCTCAACCTTTCCTTGCTGACCAAGGTAAGGTGAACTCCCGTTAAGCGGACGAAATTGTCCAAAACCTTTTACCTGCCAGCAGCAACTATCATAACAACCAATACGACCTGCTCCTGCAGCAAATAGTGCAGACTTTACTTGTTCTATAGCTTCCTCGGGTACATAGACACAAAGCTTATACATAGTTGCTTTCCATCCTCACATTAAAAAAATGAATCACATCAGAACCAGGCTTGCTAAATAACACACTAGATAGGAAAGTAACAAAGAGGAAATTGTTTAACCAGAAAAGATTTATAACTTAAAAAAGCTTAGCGCTGAGCGACATAATGTCTTCTAACCACGAGGTTAAAAGCATCGACAACGGTAGGGTCAAATTTTGAATTACTGTTACTGTTTATTTCTGTCACCGCACGTAATAATGTTTTACGAAAGCTCACATCACTATGCTGATGCAATACTTTCTGATAGCTGTCAATAACCGCTAAAATCATGCCACCGATATTAATATGATCTCCTTTTAATCCATGAGGAAAGCCTGTTCCATCAAAATGCTCATGATGATGCTCAATCATATCTGCAGCACCTTGCCAACCTGACATTCTTCGCACAAGTCCCGCCCCTATCCGGACATGATCTTGATACAAAAGCTGTTCTTCCGGTGTCAGTGTTGTATGCTTGTTCAACACTTGCCAAGGCACAAATGCCATACCAATATCGTGTAAATATACAGCGGCACTTAACTCTTCATGCGATACAACATCACCTAACTCTTTATTAATCTCTGCAGCCATTTTAAGCTGCTCATTAAAAGCAGTTCCCTGCTTAAATAAAAATAATCTGTCCAGTTTAACCGCCAACGAATGGAAAAAATCCAAGTCAGAGGTTTTAGCATCTTCAACTTCTTCTGGTGGCTCAATCACACGTTGCTTTTTAGGCGCTAACTGAGATTCTTCTCCACCCACAAGCTGATCTAATAGCTGATTAACAATGTCAACACGACCACTATCATCAGCCTCTCTTACTTGTAAAATAAAGCTTTCTAAAGTGTCTAATAACCCTTGATCCGCTTCACCGACTTGCAATAGTTGCGATATAAGCTCATCAATACGGCTAATGACTGCCAACATGAACTCACCATAGACAGGCTCATAGGCATATTTACCATCACGGATATCAGATACTATTTCCTCCAGTTTATGGCTTACATCCACCAAAGGGTCCAAAAACACCATTCGGCAGTTTCCCTTGAGGGAATGCATTGAGCGAAACAAATCATGAATATCTTCAGAACTAGGGTTTTGTTCTAAACGGTGGCAGCACAATTCAATTTCTTCTTGTGCCTCCTGAAAACAGGTATGAAAGTCGGTCAGGATATCTTGATCTAGCTCGGTGAAAGTCTCACACGTAAACGTACTCATTGAATAGTCCTGCAACTTTAAGGGATTTTCCTATCATTCGACTATAGAGTTTAAATCTAGCAATGACTGAGTTATGTGCCAAATGCTAAAAATAACTATTAGTCATTAATGTCTGCATTTTTATTTCTATCTATTTATCTCTTTAAGCAAAGACTATCCGACACATGATTTCTTTTTGTTTTATCCAGCTTATATACCCTTCATGAATCATTTTTAGGTGTCAAAATAAAGTGGTATATACTCACAGCGAAGGGTTATTTAGGCGAGGCCACCGAGCGCTGAAGCCCCAGGAGCTTAGATAAACTAAATGACTGGGGTGGCAGTTAAATACTCCTGCATAAACTGCATTCCCACCATCCTTGGTGGTCAAGAGCGATGGTAACAAAGCCTAAAAATCATTCGCGAAGAGTACATTCTCATTATTTATTGACGAGGTATTATTTTCAGGAGTTTTCCCTTTGACTCATCCGTTATAAGATAAATGGCTCCATCTCCTCCAACCTCAACATCACGAATACGAGCCGTCATAGCAAACCGCTGTTCTCGTTGAATTCGATTATTGAGTAAAGGTAAACGTACCAACAGTTTTGCTTTTAATGCCCCAACCAATAGTTGCCCTTGCCAACGCTTGAATAATTCTCCGTAATAAATAGTCATTCCTGATGGAGCAATAGAAGGAACCCAATACCACTCAGGAGAAATCATTCCCGGCAAAGAGGTAAACTTAGAAATTAATAAACCACTGTACTCACGGCCATATGTCACCATCGGCCAGCCATAGTTCTTTCCCGCTTTTAACCGATTGACTTCATCTCCTCCTAACGGTCCATGCTCATGCAACCACATAGTATTTGTTTTGATATCATAAACAAGTCCCTGTGGATTTCGGTGCCCATAGCTGAATATTTCGCTTCGTTTATCTGATGAATTACTAAATGGATTATCTGCAGCCGGTTTACCTTCATCCGTCAAGCGTAAAACCTTGCCAAAGTCATTTGTTAGATGTTGAGCTCTACTTCGCTCTCCTCGATCCCCTACCGTAACATAAAGCAGATGCTTAGTATCAAAAGCGAGCCGAGAACCAAAGTGATGTGTATTATCAGAAACCGCTTGAGCACTATAAATTGTTTCAAGCTGGGTTAATTGAGGAGGATTAACCGTAATTTTGGCTCGCGCTACAGCGGTGGTATAACCACTGGATAATGCTTGACTGTAAGAGAAATAAACCCAGTGGTTTTTGGGATAATTTGGATGCAGCACAATATCTAACAGCCCACCTTGCCCCCCATAAGCAATGGGAAGGTCAAGATTGAACTGAGCTTTTTTCTTACCTTGTTGATCCAGTAAAGCTATCTGTCCACGCTTAAGTGTTACCAATACATGACGTGTTTGATTAACCCAAGCCATTGCCCAGGGGTATTCTAGTTGATCATTAAGGGTAATGATGTGTAATCTATCGTCAGCGTAAAGGCCATTCCCCAATAATAAAAAGGTGAGTAATAAAGTGATAACTCTGAGTGATACCCACATAGTAATCACCACATAAATTAGTGAGTCAAACAACGTTTAGGAATACATATACCCACAAGAGCATACGTTCATTCAATATCAAAACAAATAATAAAGGACTATAAGGTAATAATATGACAAGCATGGAAAATAAAACGATTGTCATAACAGGTGCGAGTCGAGGCATTGGTCGTGCTATCGCGCTTAAATGCGCAGCTGCCGGTGCCAATATTGTTGTAACAGGAAAAACCAGCGAACCCCATAGTAAATTACCAGGCACTATTCATAGTGTAGCGGCAGAAGTAGAGGCTGCTGGTGGCAAGGCACTTGCCGTACAAATGGATGTCCGCGATGAACAACAAGTTCAGCAGATGGTGACGCAAACTGTAGAACGGTTTGGCGGTATTGATGCATTAATCAATAATGCAGGTGCCATTAAACTGCTCCCTGTTGAAACACTTCCTATTAAACGCTATGACCTAATGCAGCAAGTAAATAGTCGGGCATTATTTATTTGTGCTCAAGCAGTACTTCTCTACCTAAAAAAATCATCTAACCCACATATTTTGAGCCTTTCCCCCCCTATTAGTTTGCAGCCAAAGTGGCTGAAAAAATTTGCTCCCTACACACTCTCAAAATATGGTATGACTATTTTAGCGTTAGGAATGGCTGAAGAATTTAAAAAGTATCATATTGCTGTAAATACCTTATGGCCTAAAACTGTTATTGCAACAGCTGCCGTTGCTTTTGAAGTAGGCAGTGAAGAAACATTCCAGTACTGCCGTACAGCTGACATTATGGCCGATGCAGCGTTTAAAATATTAAGTCTTTCTCATGAAACACTTAATGGGCAAACCTTGGTCGATGAATCTTTTCTAAAAAGCCAGGGCATCAGCGATTTTGAACAGTACCGTTATGACCGTACAGCTAACAAAACACTCATGAACGACTTATTTATTGATGACGAGTAAGTAAATACTCTATCGCTGAAATAGACTTCAGGGCTATTTCAGCGTCGTTGAAAGAAGCTCAGTAGTCTAACTGGTTCAATTATTTCAAAAAAAGAATTACCTTGGATTAAAGCTTCCAAAATACTACTTTTGATAGTTATTTTGGTAAGTCTCATCACCCATTATTTGAATTTGCTGATCAATCATCGCATTAAATACGGTGAGGGGGCTTTCAAGAAGTGTTTGATCGTTGACTAACTCGCGCAATGCTACTACAACCGCTTCTACAGTAGAAAGGTAAGCATGATTGGGTACTTTTCTGATTCGATAAGTTGATGGTTCACATTGACTTAAAACGATAGAAGGCAAACTGTGTAACTGAGGATTCAAATACCAAATTTTTTTCGCTTTCCTCCATGTCCCATCTATAACAATCAGATTCCACGATTGAAGATCAGAGTCTTGTAAATAATTCAGCTGAAATGTGTTGACTGACACGGCATGATCACTTGGAAACAAGACCACACACGGCTGTTGGAGTATTTGCTCAAACTCTTGATGATTGCTAAAGCACTCTCCCACTATATGTATTGAGTTATCAATACATAAATCCAATATCTTTGCCGTGCCAATGGCTTTCTTTTGCTCAGAAGGATGCTGAAGTATCACAAGGTTCATAGGCGCTTGGGAACGAGTGATATATTTACACAAACAAACTGAAGCGGGCCGCTGACAGCGTATACATACTTTTCTAGGCATAAAAGGCGAATATCTTTGTCATAAAAACGTTAAGGACTATACTTCAGCACACTATGGTTGGATATACTGACGAATAATTTCATCATAACGACCACTCCTCTTTATCGCCTCTAGCCCCTTATTGAATTCATCTCGTGCTGTTTTATTTTTAAATGCAACTCGGTAGTGACTTGGGGGAAAAATGTTATGGGTAGTAATAGGTTGTGACGTATCAACATACTTTTTTTCAGAGTTACGATAAAAACGGAAAATATTGGTATCCAGAACGATAGCTTCAACTCTTCCAGCAAATAGCATTCTAATTTGTGTTGACTGTCTAGCCTTTTCAGAATACTGGCCATTATTATTTGCCATGGCAGCAAACTCTGCGCCTAAATAAATCTTTGCATACTGGAAAGCCATGACTGACTTATCAGCCAGATCATTCACAGATTCTATTTGAAAATTATGCTTGGCTAAACTGATAACCGAGTTTTGGTAAGTGATATGGCTATCAGAAAAAAAGGCATTATTTAAACCTGCAGCTTCGTTGACGGTTAAGGCCGCATCAACCGTACCATCAGCCATATGTTCCACAACTCTGGCTAAGGGTAAGTAGACTGGATGAATAGTATATCCTTGTTTTTCTAGAATCTCTCTGACAACGTCTAACTCCATCCCTTTATCCCCTTCTTTGATCACATAAGGGGGTAATGCCAAGCCAACTGCCATAATGAGTGTTTCTGCAGGTAATGGGCGGGCAAAAGCGATCATTATATAAACCAACGCTAGCCAACACCAAACGCACAATGAACATTTATTAAAACTCATTATAATTCCTTCTGAGGCTTGCAGTTTGCACTATGAGTAAGCATTGCTAACTTACAATGATGAATGCTCAATAGCCTCTACGATAACCAGTCAACAGCATGAACACAGCCAAGTAGTGTGATAACTATGCAGTTAATTCTATCTTTACTGCAACAAATGAGTGTTTTTTTTGTGATTGCTTATTTGTTTAGCAAAACGCCCATTTTTAAACCATTAGTCAACATTTCGATCCAGTTTCCCCACAAAGTTGTAATTTATCTGGTTTTCTCCAGTTTTTGTATCATGGGTACCTATTTTGGCTTGGAAATTCACGATGCCATTGCGAATACCCGTGCCGTTGGTGCAGTTTTAGGTGGCTTACTGGGAGGCCCTTTGGTTGGTTTTTTCGTAGGGCTTACCGGAGGATTACACCGATATTCTCTTGGCGGCTTTACCGATCTAGCCTGTGCCATTTCAACCACTATTGAAGGACTGTTTGCCGGCCTTGTGCATTTTTATTTACTCAACAAACATCGTAAGATCGATACGCTCTTTACGCCTTATATTGCCTTTCTTACCACCCTGGTAGCAGAAATAGCCCAGATGGTCGTTATCTTGATTGTCGCTAAACCTTTCTCCGAAGCCTGGAGTCTCGTCAAACTCATTGCACCTCCTATGATATTAGCCAACTCAGCTGGTGCGGCGTTGTTCATGAATATTATTCGTGACCAGAAAACCATGTATGAAAAGTTCAGCCAGGCCTTTTCCGCGAAAGCCCTAAAAATAGCCGAACGCACAGTAGGTATTCTCGCAACAGGTTTTAATGAAGAAAACAGTGCTCGTATCGCCCAAATAATTTACGAAGAAACCGGTGTCGGAGCAGTCGCTATAACCGACTGTGAAAAGATTTTAGCGTTTATCGGCCATGGCGATGATCATCACTTACCTGGCACCCCTATCTCATCAACCATGACCTTTAAAGCAATTCAGCATAATCAAGTCATTTTTGCTGATGGTGTAGAGGTTCCCTACCGTTGCTCAATTCAAGCTCAATGCGGGTTAGGCTCTGTAGTGGTGATCCCCTTGCAAGGTGATAATGAGCAAGTCATCGGGACCATTAAGCTTTACGAGCCTAAACATAAATTATTCGTCAATATTAATCGTACCTTAGGGGAAGGTATCGCTCGCCTCATATCTAACCAAATCTTAAGTGGCTTACATGAGCAGCAAAAGCGCTTATTAATTCAAGCCGAGCTCAAACTCATTCAAGCTCAAATTAACCCACACTTTCTATTTAATGCACTTAATACCATCAGCGCGATTATTCGCAAGCAACCAGAAGAAGCCAGGGAACTACTGCTTCACCTCTCACGTTTTTTCCGAAAAAACCTAAAACGAGATTGTGAATCAGCCACATTAGAAGATGAAATTGACCACGTTCACTCCTATCTAAAAATTGAGCACGCTCGTTTTGCTGACCGCCTAACCGTAAAAATTGATATTCCAGAACAGTTAAATTCTATTCAAGTCCCCACATTCACTTTGCAACCCATTGTTGAAAATGCGATCAAGCATGGTATCGCGCATTGCCTTGAGGCTGGTGAAATAATCATTAGTGGCACTCGGCAAGACTCACTACTTGTCCTTAGCGTTGAAGATAATGCTGGTCTTTATGAAAATAAACCAAGAAGTGATGGACTCGGTATGGGTATTGTTGATAAACGCATCAAAGCACGTTACGGCAATCGCTATGGGCTTGAGGTACAATGCCAACCAAACCAATGGACACGAATAACAATAACATTACCCATTGAGGAGTCTGGTGATGATTAGCGCTTTACTGGTAGATGATGAACCTCTGGCTCGGGAAGCACTGGCAGACCTGCTTAGTAGCGACCCAGAAATCTCGATTATTGGCCAAGCCAGCAATGCCATCGAAGCCTTGCAAATGATTAATGGCCTGCACCCTGATGTCGTGTTTTTGGATATACAAATGCCTCGGGTCAGTGGCCTAGAATTAGTCAGTATGCTGAATATGGATGATGCTCCCTACATTGTGTTTGTCACTGCCTATGATGAGTATGCTATCCGTGCTTTTGAAGACAATGCGTTTGATTATCTATTAAAACCCGTTGAACCATCACGCCTACAAAAAACTTTAGCAAGACTCAAAAAAAACTATCAGCAACCACCTTCACTCAACCCCTTAGCCAGTGCCGACTTACAACTTATTCCATGTTATCTGCAAAACAGAATACGGCTAATTAAAATTGATGATGTGGAGTTTGCCTTTTCTGATTTGTCAGGAGTCCATGTAATGAGTGAAGAAGGTACAAGCCATACCCAGCTCACCTTAAAAACGCTGGAAAGCAAAACACCACTATTGCATTGCCACCGCCAATATCTCATCAATATCAATGCCATACGGGAAATTCAATTATTAGAGAATGGTCTGGCAGAAATCATTACTCAGCATGGCCATAAAGTACCCGTGAGTCGACGTTACTTAAAAATGCTTAAAGATCGATTTGGGCTACAGTAGTTTTGATTATCCTGAACAAGTCGTAGGCCCTAGCTGAAATAGCTCACTTTAAGATGTTCATGCCACAAACCTTAAATTGAGCTATGCGCTTGGCAGCTCATCTCTAACTAGGGTATTGAGCAATCACTTCTTAAGTTCCTAAGTTTCTCAAGAACAATAGTCCACTGAGACTGAAGAGCAGAGCCATAAAAACATTTAATTAACTTACATTTTAAGCGAAATATCTTTTGGTTTTTACTTTTATTGTTTTGGATTTCAGAAAACAGCCACTCTTTATCAAAACCTTCCCATACTCCAGCAGTAGCCAATAAATTCCCATAACAAACTGGCGCCACATCATAAATAAGTATTTCATTCAGTTCTGACTCTGTGAATGGCGTTTGCAATAATTGCTTTGCAATAAACTTTAACTCCAAACCCTTTAACTCAGTGTCAAGAAATAATTCTGAGATAGAATACCATGCTATTTCGTAGTATTCCTGCTGTTGTTTTTTCATTCCAAAAAATCTCAATAAACACAACATCAGCAACCTGTATAGTCTTCACAACCCGCCTTAAACAGCATGCTGAACTTTACATGGATTTCCAAAAGCCACACTGTTATCAGGAATAGCTTTAGTAACAACACTTCCGGCACCTATAACGCAGTTATTTCCTATCTTAACCCCTGGTAAAATGGATACATTTCCACCAATCCAAACATCATTACCAATTGAAATGCTTACGCCATACTCAATCGAGCGGCGCTCAATTCCATTTAAAGGGTGTGTCGCTGTAGATATCATGACTTGAGGGCCAATAAAAACATTATCGCCAATTTTAACACTACAGGCGTCAAGAATCGTCAAGTTATGATTTGAATAGAAATTACTTCCTAACTCGATATTATAGCCATAGTCACAAAAAAATTTGGCTCAATATGAGCAGAGTCCTTTATTAAAAGCAGACTGGATAGTAAGGACATTCGTTCATCTAATCGAGTAGGATCAAACTGATTAAAACGCTGGCAAATACTTTTTGCAAACATTCTTTCCCCGAGTAGAACATCATCCCAGGAATTATAGGGGAGTCCTGCCAGCATTTTCTCTTTTTCCGTCATTTACTCAATTCCATATTGGTCATTTATTTTTCATCACCCTACATAAAAACTAAAGCTAAGCATAGAGGCTAATCATGCCTCGTTAGCGGATGCTACAAATGGTAATACCAAGCAATATGTAACTCGCTTAAAAACCATTCGTATTGGATATATTTTGCTTTACAAAAATTAAGTTTTTAGTATTAAAGCCAAACGCCTCAGCTTGTTCTACAAAGCGGTCAATAACCCCTTGAGTTAAAGTTGGCTTTCTTGAAAGAAGCCATAAGTACGACAGGTCTGGGCCAGATACAAATGCATACTCATAGTTTTCATCATCCAGCTCGAACACAACATAAGAGCCATAAAATGGTCCAAAAAATGAAACCTTGAGATAACCCTCTTCTGTTCCATTAACAAAATAGGCTTTACCCTCTGCTTCCTTCCATTGCTTTTCTGTTGGTGAATACCCCCTATTTTTAACACTTACACCACCATCATCACGCATTGAATATTCTGCAGTCACCTGCTCCAAACCTCGCTCAAATGAATGATCAAGTCTTGCAATTTCATACCACCTGCCTAAATATCGACTAAGGTCAAACTCTTTAACAGGAGAAACCTTAGCAGGCATTCCGAGACAACCTGTCAATAAGATGGATATTGCGAAAATAAAAGTTAGCTTCATGCATAAGCCTCGACTGAAAAACTAATAATCATTCAAGTAGGAAACCAGAGAGGTTTTAGGTAATTTTCCTTTATGAAAGTTATTTTTTAAAGAATCGTTCATAGAACACGCTGCAAACCGTTCAACGTAAGCTATCATAATCGCTATAAAGTACCACAAGCGCTTACTCAAAGGTATTTACGAACAGAAAAATGAGGGTTTAAAGTCTAAGTGATGTATTTCATACAGTATTTACTGTGAGTGGATGACTTTTCTAGACAGTTTCTAGGTTTTGAAAATACGCTGCTTCAGCTTTTGCTGGTGAACTCAAATAACCTGCCTTAGCTATCAGTGTTCGTTTGTTTGTTATATGTTTTAATGTGTCCCCTCGGTGAAGGTGTGTAAGAGCAAATTTTTCTAACCAACTACACAGTTGCCGAGCGGACACAAAGCTGATCACTGGGTACTCACTTTGAGTCAATCAAAGAAGCTAAGATTACCAGATGATAAGGGCTGTGCCTATTTGCAACACAACCCATTTCTTTGCTCTTCTAGCTGTTTTTCTAGTTTTTTCACTTTTTCGTTTAGTTCATTAATTGCTGCAATCAGTGGAACCACCAGCCGTGAATAGTTCACACCTAACAAGTCTCTGTATTGGTCATGAAATACAGCTAGAGGATATACTTTTTGAACATCTTGTGCGATAACACCTATTTCTTCCTTATAGTCTAAATCTAACCTTTTGTAAGAGTAAGGTTTAATTGTAGCCAGTTTATCAAGTGGTTTTTCTAAAGGTTTTAAATCCGTTTTAATATTTATGTCACTTAACGCCATTCCGCCTAAAGTATCAAAGTACTGTGCTGACGCTATT